>CAZWSD010000012.1:0-20238 GCA_964636535.1 uncultured Acidobacterium sp.
GGCGCTATATGTGGGACGACTACCACCCGTTTGTCTACAAAACAACAGACTTAGGCAAACACTGGACGGAGATCACCAATGGCCTGCCAAAGAATCAATTCGCATTTGTCATTCGCCAGGATCCACGGGATGCAAAGCTGCTTTTCCTGGGCACGTTCAGCACCGTATACGTGAGCTTTAACGACGGCGCAAATTGGCAACCCCTCAAACTGAATCTGCCAACTGCCGAGGTTCGAGACATTGCTATCGACACGCGACAGGGTGACGTGGTCACGGCGACCCATGGACGCGCTTTCTGGATCATGGACAATCTGACTCTACTGGAACAGCCGACGAAAAAGGCTGACGTAATCGCAGACAGCAGTTTCCTCTTTGCCCCGGAAAGAGCATGGCTGACGCATGACTATGGATCCTCATCAGGACGCGGTAGGCCAGGCATGGGCACGAATCCACCGTTTGGCGCCACGGTCTTCTTCCACATTCCAGCAAATTACACGGGAAAGACACCAGTTTCATTGGAGTTTCTGGATGCGCAGGGCAAGTTAGTTCGCAGTTTTGCCCTGCACCTTGCCACACCAGAGCAATGGGCTCAGAAGGCTGGGAAACTGACGAAGAAGCAAAAGGCAAAGCTGACCCACGACCAAAGCGGCGAGATTGCAGCCGTCCAGATGAAGAAAGACGAAGCTCTCCTGACTGCGATTGAGCCTGGGATGAATCGCTTCCAGTGGGATTTGCGGTACCCGCATGCCGTGGAGGTCACTGGCTACCACATTCCCGAGCCGGAAGATCGGCTTGCAAATATGCTGGGTGGACCAACCACCGTACCAGGCTCGTATAGCGTTGTCCTGGACTACGGAGGGCACAAGATGCAAGAGACCTTCCAAATCGCACTGGATCCGCGGCTGAAGGCAACCCAGGACGACCTCGAAGCCGAACTGAGTCTGGGGCTCCAGATTCAGAAAGTGCTGAATGGTCTGGACGTCCAGCTGAACTCGGCGATTGCGGCGCGTACCAGACTCGACAAGGCCGTAGCGGCGCATCACCTCAGTCAGGCACAGGCGGACCATTCACTCAAGACCCTGCGTGCGGCGATTGACAGCGTACTGCAGACAAAGATCGCTTCAAGCGAAGGCGACCTTTTGCATCCGGTCAAGCTGCGCGGGTTCCTCGCGTATTTGGCCGAGGACGTCAACTGGGCCTATGCGCGGCCAATACCTGCCCAGTACGCGGTCTTCCAACACCTGAAGCAAGAGGCGGCTACAGGTGAGGAGCGGTTAGCAAGCGCAACCCGCGCTGCGAACAATATCCTCCAATAGACTTCGGTCCGATTGACTTACGCTGCCGGGTTGTATCCAAGGTAGGGACCGAGCCACCGCTCAACCTCACTCATGGTCATCGCCTTCCGCAGCCGATAGTCAGCGACCTGGTCGCGCCCAATCTTGCCGAGACTGAAATAGCGCGCCTCAGGATGCGCAAGGTAAAGACCGCTGATGCTGGAACCCGGCCACATCGCATAAGACTCCGTCAGTGTAATCCCGGTGTTGGCCTCGACGTTCAGCAGTTGCCAGAGCGTGCCTTTCTCCGTGTGATCCGGGAATGCGGGATAACCAGGCGCGGGGCGAATGCCGCGATACTTCTCGTGAATGAGTTCGACATTGCTGAAGTGCTCGTCTCGACCGTATCCCCATTCCTCGCGAACGCGCTTGTGCAGACACTCGGCAAACGCCTCTGCTAACCGGTCCGCAATCGCTTCGGCCATGATCGCGTTATAGTCGTCGTGGCGCGCCCGAAAATCCTCGCAAAGTTCCTTCATCCCCATGCCGCTAGTCACGGCGAATGCTCCGATGTAATCGCGGAGCCCCGAGTCCTTTGGGGCAATGAAGTCCGCAAGCGAGCGGCATGGCTCGCTGCCCTCGCGGTTGGCCTGCTGGCGCAGAAAGTGGAATGTAGCCACAACCTGTGCGCGGGTTTCATCGGTGTAGACTTCAACGTCATCACCCACGGCGTTTGCCGGAAAGAGCCCATACACGGCACGCGCAGTCAGCAACTTCTCCGCAATAATGCGGTCCAGAAGCGCATTTGCCTCACAGAATATCTGGCGAGCCTGTGCCCCCTGCTTTGCATCCTCCAGAATGCGTGGGTAAACACCCTTCAGTTCCCAGGTATGGAAAAACGGTGTCCAGTCTATGAATTCCCTCAGGGCGGTCAGCGGAAAGTTGTCCAGAACGCGAACTCCCGTCAATGATGGGACTGCGATTTCCTGAGCGCGCCAGGTAATTGACGTCCGACGAGAACGGGCGGCCTCCAACGATACCAGCGGCTGCGCCGGAGCAGTATGAGACTTGCGGATGCGGTCATACTCGGCGCTGTGGTTCGCCAGAAACTCGGCTTTGCCTTCGTCGCTGAGGAGGCTGGTAGCCACCGGTACCGCCCGGCTTGCATCGAGAACATGAATCACGGGCCCACGATAGTGCGGCGCAATTTTGATGGCTGTGTGCGCGCGACTCGTAGTGGCACCTCCGATAAGCAGCGGGATCGTGAATCCCTGGCGTTCCATTTCGCGGGCGAGGTGCACCATTTCATCGAGCGAGGGAGTAATGAGACCGCTGAGTCCGATGAGGTCGGCCTTCTCTTCGCGAGCGCGTTCCAGAATCTTCTCCGGCGGCGCCATCACGCCGAGATCGATCACCTCGTAGTTGTTGCAGGCCAGCACGACGCCCACAATGTTCTTGCCGATGTCGTGGACGTCGCCCTTGACGGTGGCCAGAACAATCTTGCCCTGAGACTTTACCGACCCGCCGGCAGCAGCCGTCGCAGCCTTCTCCGCCTCCATGAAGGGTGTAAGGTAGGCAACGGCTTTCTTCATCACTCGGGCAGATTTCACCACCTGCGGCAAGAACATCTTCCCAGCACCGAACAGATCGCCGACGACTCCCATGCCCGCCATCAGCGGACCCTCTATCACAGACAACGGCCGGCCCAATTTTAAGCGCGCCTCTTCGGTGTCCGCTTCAATAAAGCCATCGATTCCCTTCACCATCGCATGCGCGAGCCGATCTTCCACCGAGCCGCCGCGCCATTCCTCCTCCTCTTTCTCAGAAGATGCATGCGAACCGCTCTCGGATTTAAACGCTTCCCCGTAGTGGATGAGCCGCTCCGTAGCATCGTCGCGGCGATTCAGCAGCACGTCTTCAACGAGCACTTTCAGTTCCGGCTCAATCTCCTCGTACACCTCCAGCATGCCGGCGTTCACAATGCCCATATCCAGTCCAGCAGCAATGGCATGGTACAAAAACGCTGAGTGCATGGCCTCGCGAACCCTATTGTTGCCACGAAAGCTGAAGGAGATATTGGAAATGCCGCCGCTCACCTTGGCATGAGGCAAGTTAGCTTTGATCCAGCGCGTGGCGTTGATGAAGTCAACGGCGTAGTTATTGTGCTCCTCCATACCGGTGGCCACAGTGAGCACGTTGGGATCAAAGATAACGTCTTCAGGCGCAAAGCCGACTTCATCCAAAAGAATGCGATAAGCACGTTCACAAATGCGAATCCTATCTTCGTAGGTAGCTGCTTGCCCCTGCTCGTCAAACGCCATCACCACCGCCGACGCGCCATACTTCAGCACCGTAGAGGCATGCTCGAGAAACTTGGCTTCGCCTTCCTTCAGCGAAATAGAATTGACGATTCCCTTGCCCTGCATGCATTTCAAGCCTGCTTCGATCACATCCCACTTGGAGGAATCGATCATGAAGGGAACGCGGGCCACTTCCGGCTCGCTCGCCAGCATCTGCAAAAATCGCGTCATGGCCGCCACGCCATCGATCATGCCTTCGTCCATGCAGATGTCGATGACGTTGGCGCCGTTTTCCACCTGCTGCCTGGCGACAGCGACTGCCTCTTCGTATTTGCCCTCCTTGATGAGCTTGGCAAATTTCGGCGAACCGGCTACGTTGGTCCGCTCGCCGATCACCATGAAGACATTTTGCTGCTGGGTGAAGGGATGTGAACCGGACAGCCTGAGCGGTTTGAACTCCGCGGTCGCGGCCGAAACATCCCCTGCGACAGGCTGGCCTCGGCCGATAGTGATGCTTCGCAACTTCCGGGAGGGCTGTCCCTCAAGAGCCTTTGCGATGGCCGCAATGTGTTCCGGCGTATTACCGCAGCACCCCCCGGCAATGTTGATGATCCCCGCCTCGGCAAAGCTGCCAAGATAGCGAGCCATATCCGCGGGGCCAAGATCAAACCCCGTGGGCGAAAGAGGATTGGGCAAACCCGCATTCGGATAACAGGAAATGGCAACGTTTGATTTCTCGGCCAGTTCCTCCAGAAACGGATACATCAGGTCGGGACCGAGCGAGCAGTTCAGCCCAACGGAAAATGGATGTACATGCTCCACTGCATCCCAGAAGGCCTCGATTGTCTGTGCCGAAATCATGGTTTCTCCGCCGCGGCCTACGGCAGCGGAAATCATCACCGGCAATTCCCTGGCTTCCTGATCGAACACGTTTCGGATGGCAACCAGCGCTGCCTTGGCATTGAGTGCGTCGAAGATAGTCTCGACCAGCAGCAAATCGACGCCGCCCGCTAGCAGCGCACGAACCTGATGGGTGTAGGCGGCCAGAACCTGATCGAATGTGACAACACGAAAACCGGAATCATCAGCGTCAGGCGAGTTCGAAAGCGAGACCGTCAACGGACCGATCGAGCCAGCAACAAACCGCGCGCGTGAGGTCTGATTCGCAACGCGGTCCGCCCACTCGCGGCACTGGCGTGCGGACTGCTCGTTGATCTCCCAAGCCAGATTATTCAGAAACGAGTCTTCCAGCACCTTCTCGTAGAAAGCGGGGTCCTTGCGTCCACCCGTCTCGCGAGGGTCGTCGACAAAAAATTCGCTCTGGGCAATCGTGGTGGCGCCAAAGGTATTGGTTTCGATGATATCCGCACCGGCCTCAAGAAATCGGCGGTGGATGTCGCCAATCATCCCTGGCTGCGTGAGCGTGAATAGGTCTCCGTTGTTAAGGAGATCCTTCTTTGCTTCCATGAACCGCTCTCCGCGCATATCAGCTTCCTTCATGCCGTAGGTGCGGATCGTAGTACCCATCGCTCCGTCAATGATGGCGATGCGGTCCTTGATGATCTGTGTGAGAGGGTGCGATGAAAACTTGGTCATATCGGTCTGATTGCGAATCCCGGTCCGTTACGGCGGCGATTACCTATGGCCCACCACCATGGCTAAGCCCTCTTTGAACAAATTCCAACGGACGTCTCATCCGCAGTGAGGCATGGAACAGGCATCACTTGATTATCTCATTGCGGTTGAGGGTATTTCGACCAGTCCATTCGCCGGGTCGCGCAAAACGACCGGCCGCTGGGCCAGGTCTCAGTCTTGCCCCCTGCCATCCAAACTTTCAGGCGATGTTCATTCGCGCCCTTGGATCGCGGTTAATTCACGAAAATTTGCGAGCGACGGGTGCGCCGCTCGCATTACGATCAGTTGGTTATCTGATTCGCTTCCGCGATGGCCGCATTGAGTTTCTGTACGGCCGTTGCAGTTTGCTGGTCCAGATATTCGAATACGTGATACTCCGCTATCGTAGGACGAGCATATGGCCACTCCACATCGGCTGAAAGATAAGACAGATAGCCGCGCAGGTGAACCTGATGCAGTGAATCGCCTTCACTCGAGTGAATATCCATCTGCACCGCAGCAGCGATTTCCCGATTCAAGGCATCGAGCGCTGCAGAAGCCCTTGCATTTTCATGACTGCGACCAGTGGCAGCCATTCGCAACCGGTCGCGCACGGCAATGGCCCGGTTAAGAGTTGTATCAAGAAAATTCAGGTCGTGATGAATCTGCATCGCCAGCGCAAGTTGCGCATCAAGATCTTGCGGCGTGGAGTGAATTCGCGGATCAAGCAACACGCCAAACTTCTTCTGCGTCTTCTGCCCGCCGTAATCCAAAACTACGGTGTAGGTGCCCGGCGTGACATGCGGGCCAGCCACCGTATTATCGATGCCGCCTGCCGCATCCGGCGTGTGGTAACCGTTCACCTCCACGGCATGCGGATAACGGAGGTTCCACTGGAATACATTCATGCCAGGCTCAACCGCAGTCTGCAGGACCAGTGATTTCCTGATCTTACTGATTGAGGTTGGCCATAATTGCTCCACGTCTGGATTTGGCTTGAACTTGCCGCTCTTCTGCGCCAATTCCTTCGCCGTCGCCAGGTGAAGAGCAAACTTGTGAACGACTTTGCCCTGTTCATCGAGAAATTCGAGTGACACAGGCGTTTTGCCGTTGTAGTTTGCGGGGATGTGGAAGAAGACCGTGGCGCCGAAGGCGGCATTCTGCCCGGAGTTGCCGGGAGCGCCATTCGCTTGGCTGACCACACCGTATTCATGCGTGAGCCATGCCCGCTCAGGCGCAAATACATATCCGATGTCGTCATTCACAACAGGGTGTTTGGTTAACTGCTCCAGGAACTTGAGGTTATCCAGCACCCAGAAGGCACGGCCATGAGTCGCAGCAACCACGTCTCCCTGCCGCTCATTAATGGCGATGTCGCGCACCTCGGCAGTGGGCAGGTTAAGGGTAAGCGGTTGCCAGTTGGAGCCACCGTTGAAGCTGACATACACCGTGCTGTACGTCCCCAGGAACAGCAACTGCGGATCGTTTGGATCTTGCCGAATGACGAAGGCAAACTCATTCTTGGGCAGGCCCGTCGTGATCTTCGTCCAGTGTTCGCCTAGATCTGTGGTCTTGTAAACAAACGGGCGAAAATCGTCCCACATATAGCGCCAGGCCGTAAGGTAGGCCGTATCCTTGTCCGCATAGGACGGCTCGATGGAACTGATCTCACAGTCGCCTAACCCCGGCGGCGTAACCAACTCCCAGGTCTTCCCCCCATTGGTAGTGACGTGTACAAGCCCATCGTCGGATCCAGCCCAAAGCAGATTCTGGTCCAGAGGTGAAGCCGCAAGAGAAAAAACCGTAGGATAGACTTCCGCGCCTGTTGCGTCGATATCGATCGGGCCGCCGCTCGGACCCTCTGTATCGGGCGCGTTTCGAGTTAGATCAGGGGAAATCCGCGTCCACGTGGCGCCATAGTCTTCGCTCTTCATCACGTACTGCGAGCCAATCAACAGCTCTCTGGGATTCGAGGGAGAGAATAATATGGGATGCGTCCATCCAAATCGGTACTTGAGCTCAGCCGAAGATGCGCCGCTTTGATATAGCGGCCATGGGCTCACACTCTTAAATTGGGCAGTTTTCAAGTTATATCTTAGAAAAATACTGTAATAGCCACTGCCATATGTAATATTCGGCCTGCGCGGCTGGGGCACCACAAAAGTACTCTCGCCATACGCAACGTTATGCCATGCGGCTAAAGGAATGAAACCATCGCGGCTGGCGCTCGGACCCTCTGTTGAACCTTCGTCCTGCTGTGCCCCGTAAATGTGGAACGGGAACTGATCATCAAGATTCACGTGATACATCTGGCCCGTCGGCTGATTATTCTCGCTGCTCCAGGTCTGGCCTCGATCTATCGATACGGTCGCCCCGCCATCGTTGCCTTCCAACAATATGTTGGTGTGCTCAGGATTGATCCAAACCACATGGTTGTCGCCGTGGGGAGTATTCAGCTTGGTGAAGTATTTGCCCCCGTTGCGCGATACCCACAGCGCATCCACCTCAGGCGCATAAATGGTGTTGGGATCTTTGGGGTCGGCATAAATTGTCATGTAATAGAAGCCGCGCTGGCGAAGCGCCATCTTGTCGTTGACTCGCTTCCAGGTTGCGCCGCCATCCTCGGAACGAAATACTCCGCCATGCTTAGCCTGAATAATGGCGTAGACAATATTCGGTTGGCTTGCCGCAATCGTGACCCCCATCCTTCCCAACACACCCGTGGGCAGGCCCGGATTATGGCTCAGGTCGGTCCAATGCTCGCCCCCGTCGGTGCTCTTGTAAATACCGCTGCCGGGACCGCCGCTGATGAGTCCCCAGGGCATGCGCTGAGCCTGCCACATGGTGGCATAGAGCACGTTGGGATGGTTCGGGTCCATCACCAGATCAATGGCGCCCGTCTTGTCATTGACGAAGAGAATCTTCTTCCAGATCTTGCCGCCATCAGTGGATTTGAAGACGCCGCGATGCGGTCCAGGCACGAACACATGACCCATGGATGCCGCGTAGACAATGTCCGCATTGTTAGGATCCACGAGAATAACACTCATTGAATGCGTGTCCCGCAGCCCCGCCCTATGCCACATCTTGCCGCCATCAGTTGACTTGAAAACGCCATCGCCGGGAATCATGTCATTGCGAATATCGTCTTCGCCGGTTCCTATATATATGGTCGACGGGTCAGAGGGGGCTACCGCGATGGCTCCAATGCTTGAACTCGGGCAATGCAGCTTCCCGTCGGTAATATTCTTCCACACCAGGCCGTCGTCCGTGCTCTTCCAGACGCCTCCGCCTACGGCGCCCGCATAGAAAAGGTGTGGATCGCTGGCCACTCCGGCGACTGTCACTACACGTCCGCCAACGTATGGGCCAACAGACCGCCACGTCAACTTGCCCATGAGCTGCCGTGGCGTCAATGCACCGCTACTCTGAGCAGTGGCAGATGTTAATAGCAATCCGGCTACTGCAAACATGGAACAGCCGGCAAAGGCTAGACGTAAGATACGCCTCATCGTTCGATTCCCCTGGGGTGAAATTCAGCAAGCTTCTGAAGCCCCAGAGTATACCACCGAAACCATGTACATCTTCCAGCACATTCGCGCGCCCCGGAATTGCCCGCGACCTGGACATAGCAGCCGTCAGGCGGAGCAGGCGCCTATTCCCCGGAAGTTTGCCTCCGGAAATCAGCCGTCCCATATACCGGTATGGCGTGCCGAATTCTCCAACCTATCACCATCCTGAGCGTTGACAAGCAAAACAACCGGGACGAAAAATCAAATACATGTGCTGCCGTTGATCAATACGACGTATTCGGTGCCTTATGGCCTGAAAATGAAGGAATTTTATGGATATTCTGAAGCAATTCCGCCTGGATGGCGAACTGGCCCTGGTCACCGGATCGGCAAGCGGAATAGGGGCAGCGATCGCCCTGGCGATGGCTGAGGCTGGTGCGACGGTTGCCTGCCACGGAAACCGGCGGCCGGCAGACATCACCGCCAAGAAGATGCGCGACCGGGGATACTCAGCACAGGCATTTTCGGCCGATCTTAGCTCAACGGAAGCCGCTGCCCAGCTCTACAACCAGATTGCCCGCGAGATGGGGGATCCCACCATTCTGGTCAATAATGCCGGCATGATCTTCCGCGATCATGCCGAAGATTACCCCCTCTCCGATTGGGAGAATGTGCTGCAGGTCAACCTGACCAGTGTCTTCCAGCTTTGCCAACTCGCAGGCAAGACTATGCTGGCCAGGCGGCATGGCAAAATCATCAACATTGCTTCGTTGCTGTCATTCCAGGGCGGAATTCGAGTTCCCGCCTACGCCGCATCCAAGGGCGCCGTCGCTCAACTCACAAAAGCGCTCGCCAACGAATGGGCCGGACGAAATGTGCACGTCAACGCGATTGCCCCCGGGTACTTCCGGACAACGAACACGGAACGCCTCCAAAGGGATGAAGCAAGAAACCGCCAGATCCTGGAGCGAATTCCTGCCGGACGCTGGGGCGAGCCGGAAGACCTGGCTGGCGCCGCGGTGTTCCTGGCATCTTCCGTAAGCAACTACATCAACGGAGAAATACTGGTAGTGGACGGCGGCTGGATGGCTCGATGAATCCGCGCCAAAGGGCGATTTCATAACCTTGCAAGTTACATTAGGGGAGCAACACTCATGACCGCAGTACCCGTATCCAAACCAATCTCCGAAAGGGCTGCCTCGTATCAGTTACGAAGCCTCGACCGGGCTGTAGCCGTCCTCGATCTGCTTGGCGAAAGCGACACCCCGCTTGCCCTTGCTGATATTTGCCAGATCATGAAAGTTCATAAGAGCACCGCTCACCGGTCATTGATGGTCCTGGAGCGCAGCGCCTTCATTGAACGGACCCACGACAATCGCTTTCGCCTCGGGCTTAAACTTTATGAGCTGGGCAATCGAGCTGTGGAGCAAATCGACCTGCGCGAGCGCATTATGCCGCATTTTCGGCGACTCGCAACCCAGTTAGGTGAAACAGTTCACCTTGGCGTCCTGCAGAAGGCTTCCGTGATCTATCTGGAGAAGATCGAACCGAATCGCCGCATCTGCATGACATCCAAGACCGGAAGCACCAATCCTGCCTACTGCACCTCAATGGGCAAGGCGATGCTTGCGTTTCTCCCCGAGGACATCCTCGAACAGACCATCTCAAGAATTCGCTTCATACCATACACCACGAAAACCATTCGCTCTCCACAGGAGTTGCTGAAGTCCCTCGATCGAGTGCGCCGCCGAGGCTACGCAATTGACGATGAAGAGATAGAAGCGGGCGTCCGATGTGTTGGTGCCCCCGTCTTTGACGACAATCGCTATCCCATCGCCGCGGTGAGCATCTCGGGGCCCTCGGCGAGGATTCGCGTGCAGAACCTGCCGTCCATTGCTGAACATGTCATGCGCTGCTGCGCAGACATCTCCAACTCGCTGCGCATTCAGCGCCGCAGGAAATCGAGAGCTACTTCCTCGCTTTTGTCCGCGCGCTGAGATCTGCTTTCCTTCCATCTGACTTACGGGAGCCTTATCGAACCTTCATTTCCAAAACTGCCGGGAATACCGCTTCCCGGCCTGCATGGAGACAGGTACAAGATACGGCTTCACCGATAGATATACCTAAAGCAAACTCTCGATCGAAACCGGATCCATATCTGCGTAGTCCTGATTTTCCCCGCCCATCCCCCAGCAAAAACTGTAGGCCCGAGTGCCGGCGCCAGCGTGAATCGACCACCCGGGAGAGACAACTACCTCATGATTGCTCGTCACAATATGGCGCGTTTCCTGTGGAGGGCCCATGAAGTGGAATGCACGCCCATCCTTTGCGAGGTTGAAATACATGTAGACTTCAGACCGGCGAAGGTGCGTGTGCGGCGGCATTGTATTCCAGATGCTCCCCGGGTCCAGGTGCGTCACTCCCATCACGAGTTGGCAGCTCTGCACGCCTTCTTTGTGGATGTATTTGCAGATGCTTCGACGATTCGAGTTGTCCGCGGTTCCAAGTTCCACGGGATTGAGGTCTTTCCGCCGAATCAGCGCCGCCGGGTAAGACTGATGCGCAGGATAACTCAGCAAGTAGTAGATGGCCGGGTCGGCAGCATCAACCGACAGAAAGGAAACATCCCGATGGCCCCGCCCCAGGTAGAGGCAGTCCAGATGGGCCAACTCGTAAGTCTTGTCCCTTGTCTGAATCTTTCCCGCCCCGCCAATATTCAGCGCTCCCAACTCTCTTCTCTCAAGAAAATGTTCGGCCCGCAGCAGGGCTGGCGCAGGCAGTGAAAGTGAAACACGAACTGGTGCAGCCATGCCAACCACCGTCCGGTCCAGATCGATATATGCCAGATTCAGTTCGTCGGGGAAGCACAAGGACGGTATCAGGAAGTTCTCCCTGAGTTCCTGCGTTGTCATTCGCGGATAGCGTTGCGGATCGGCTAAAAAAATACTCTTCATATTCCTCTCACCACTATTCAATCTGCGTCACTGCTTGGATCGCTGTTCGAGCAGCCAGCGAACAAACTCCCGCCCACCATCAAAGTTGCTATAGATCGCAGGCATGCTCGGCTTCCGGCCATCCGTGTACTCGTTATAGAGCCACGGATCGGTGACAGCTACTACGAAGCCCTTTCCGTGCTTGGACCACGCCATGAGGATGACGCCATGAGAAGTCAGAAGCGATTGAGCTCCTTTCGATAATGTCAGCGAACAAGTGTCTTTCATAAACAGCACTTGCGGATGACTAAAAGGCGGCTGCGGATGAGGCACATCGATGCGCCCCATCGAAAACTCCTCGCCGATAACATGATGCGCGAGAACATTGTTGAAATGCAGTCCAAATCGATCCGCCAGTATATCCATGTGCGGGATATCCGCGTTGCCCCTGTCGTTTTCCATGATCAATAATGTGCCGCCCTTGCGGACCCACGCAGTGATCTGGTTGGCTGCCCCCATCGTCATGTAATGAGGGTTCGGATTGCGCGCAAGATTGTCAGGCGATGCAATGATATATATCTGCGCCTTCTTCAAATCACCCGCAGTCGGAGCCCCGTATAGCCCCTCCGTCGCAACACCATAAGTTCTGAAGATGTGACCGAAAATCGAATAGCCTTCGTTGCTATAGTCATTCCACTTGTAGTGAAATTCAACCATCTGACCGGCGGCGTTCGGACGCTTTTGGCTGTTGTACCAACCGTCCAGCAATGCAGTCTGTCCGCGTCCGAGGAAGATCTCGTTCCTTAGCTCCATCTCGTTTGCCGCCAGCAGCAGTGCGCCAATGCCTTTTGGATCGTTGCTCACCACCGGGGAAGATACGTAGTAGTGGTAGCTCCCATCGCGATAGGGCTTGCCGCCAAGTCCAATTGACCGAACCGTGCTGGTGAGCGTGACCTCCCCGTCTGGTGAAATCTTGATGAAGTGCGCTTTGATTCCCCTCCAGGCGCGCTCCGCGTTCTGCTCATAGCCTGCCGGCAAATAACCAAGCCTTACCCCTTTCGCTAACGCATAGGTGAACATGCATGAGGCCGACGACTCGAGATAATTGCCGGGCGCCTTCGGCCTATTCAACACCTCATACCAGAGGCCGGTCTTTGGATCCTGATAGCGAACCACGGCCTTCGCCGTGCGGCGCAGGATCTTCAGCAATTCGGCGCGGCCAGGATCGTTCAAAGGATAGTACGGCAGCGTATCCACCAGCGCCATCATGTACCATCCCATCCCGCGACCCCAGAAGATATGCGAGTCACCAGTCACCGGGTTGGCCCAGTCCTGATTCTTTGACTCGTCCCACGCGTGGTAAAGCAAGCCCGTCTTCGAATCCCGCGCATGCTCTTCCATCAGGACGAATTGGCGCGTGATAACCGGGAAATCCTGCGGTTGATGAAATACTGCCGCATACTCTGCGTAAAATGGCTCGGCCATGTACAGCCCGTCGAGCCACATCTGGTTCGGATATATCTTCTTATGCCAGAAACCACCCGCTACATTGGTAGGCTGAGATGCGAGTTGAGCGCGCAATAGATCGGCGGCCTTATAGTATCTATCATTTTGGGTGACGCGATAGAGCAGCAGTAATTGCCTTCCAAGGAGGATGTTATCGAGTGTGTAAGCTGAGGATTTGTAGGTAGGGATCGCTCCGGACCGCGTGACAAGGGCGTCTACCGAGCTTTGTATGTAATTGAAATAGCGCTTATTCGCCGTGTTGTACCACGTGGCGTCCATACCATCCAGCAATATACCTAGTTCGTATCCCCAACGCGACGGCTTGGCTGGCGACTGCAGCCGTCCCTCTGGCCACCTTTCAATCGCCTGACCAGCAACGCGCTGCAACAATGGGATCGTTTGACCCGAGGCCGATCGCAGGCAGGAGAGCGACGTTATTGCTCCAAGAAAGACGAGGACCGTGATCCAGCTAACTCGTCCTGAACGCCTCGAAAATACAGCCCGTATCCGTGAAAACATCCCTCAGCTCCTGATTGATAATTCACTGTGTATCAGATCAGAAGGACCGTTGTCCCGGCACGGAGCGCTCGCCGTCTCTGATAGCGGGACCGCCCCTCAACAAATGACACTCTCCCGCAGCGCATGTTTACCGATTTCCCTGGCGCCAGCAATATCTCTCCGCACCGAGGCCTCCCTCCGCCATATACCTCACGTTGATCCGGCCATCTCCCACTTGATTTCAGCGGACTTTACTTCGCGTTGGCATCTCTTCGGCCCATTCTCGCGCGCCACAGAGCCCCCTCCAGGGGATCGACAACCCCCTCTGTCACCGTCACACCCGGAAAATGTTCACTTACCTCCGCCACCAGCGCCTGCCGCACACGGATGACCTTCTCCATAATGCTTCCAGCAAAGGCAAGTGGAGGCGTGAAGCCTGGTTCGTGAGCGCTGCTGCGCATCCGGTCAATCAGCAACCCAGCTAAACTAGCCAGCTCCCGCCCCTGTTCATCCAGCACCGACTGGGCGACCCGGTCGCCTTGCTCGGCACACTTGAGCACCACCCTTACCAGCTGTGAGAAGTCTGGCGCCGGCAATCCATTGGAAAATGCCACCAGTTCCGCAATCGATCCAAGCTTCCAGAAATCGAGCAGAGCGGGAAGAAGAGACGTCTCAACACCGCCATCCATCGCAAGAAACAGGGCGCGCAATGCCTGCAGCCCAATGCGGTGCCCCGATCCCTGATCAGCGAGCACAGGTCCCCAACCGCCCGCCGTCAGGATTCTCCCCTGCGGATCCCTGCCGGCCACATTGGAGCCGGTCCCGGCCAGCACCAAGATGCCGGGCCGCCCCGGAAACGCAGCGTCGAGTGCGATCTCCACATCCCCCAGAATCAGAAGTTCGCCGCCAACCCGCGCGGAAATCTCCTGTCTCAGCCAGTCAGTCACCAGCGGAACCGTCTCTCCGGCTGTACCGACGCACGTGCGTACAACGCTGCTAAGGTTGATGCCACTCTTTCGTACAAGTTCGGCCAGGGCCTCATCGAGATTGTGCGTGGCGACCTCGGCATCGGCGCGCATCCGCTTGATCGTTCCGCCGCGCACTCGTGCCAGCGTCCTGCTCTCGTCGGCGAGCACGTAATCGGCCTTGGTCCCACCTGCATCAATCGCCAAAAAGAAGGGCATCGCTTCCTCACATTCCATCCATAGTCTACCGGGATCAAAGCTGCAATCCTGCCCCGGCGCAAATCTTCGGATCCCCCCAACTTACCTCGTTCCGTGCCGACGATCGTGCAAAGAAGAATCCCCGCCCAGCCTGCGGCAGCGTATCATCCCTCTATGCGCCAGCTCCTGCGATTAGGGCTTTTTGTATCGATGGCGGCTGTCTCGGCATCCGCATTGCCACCCATCCAAGTCAACCCTCCCCTTGCCCCAAGCAAAGGCGACCGCGGAGTCGCCATAGCAGATCCGGCCCTGCCTCAACCACCAGGCCGTTTCTGCGTCGTCACACTCTACTCGCACACATTGTTCGGGCCGCACGGCGATCCCACTGCCATGGGCGCGCATCCGTACAAATGGAGCTTCAACCCGCCACAAAAATGCTCCGCCCCATGGTCCAAGGTCGTCCTGGTAGTGGACTTTTCCGTAGCCCCCGGCCGCCAGTACGATCGTACCGCCAGCATCTGGCTCGACGGCGTCAATCTCTTCTTCGGCACCACCCAGGAACCGTCAGCCGACGTCTCACCCCATTGGCGCATTGAACGCAACCTCACCGATTACTCCAGCCTCTTTCGTCATCCCGGCAAAGGGCAGGTTATCCTCAACAACCGGGTCAATCCGGTGGATAACAGCGTAATCTCGAGCACCGCGCGCCTCATCTTCTACCCCTCCGCAAAAGCAGTTGATACCCCAACACCCGCCGATCGCGTCTATGGACTCGACAGCAGTCCGCGCGGAGGCCCCGTAAATGTGCAGAACTCCCACCGTTCGCTCTCCAGAACTCTGATCCTGCCGCGCAATATCGAGCGCGTATATCTCGATATCATCGCCCAGAGCCAGGCTACCGACGAGCAATGGTACATGTGCGTCGACGATGCCGATCTTGAACCTACCCGCGAGTATTCCTTAGGACCACCCGCCTCCGGCGATCCGCTCGAACAGTGCGGCAACACAAGCTTTCGCGAAGTCGAAGTCAGTATCGATGGCCAACCGGCGGGCCTCGCCCCTGTCTATCCATGGACCTATACGGGTGGCGTCGACCCTTATCTCTGGCGTCCTACGCCGGATATCCAGACGCTCAACTTCGTGCCCTACCGCCTTAACCTCACACCCTTCGCGGCGCTGCTCGATAACGGCCATCCGCACACCGTGTCGGTGCGGGTCATTCGCGCCCACCACTTCTTCAGCCTGTCAGCCAATCTGCTTGTCTTTCTCGATCATGACCGCAAAGCGCTCACCGGCCATCTGATTCTAAACACACTCTCCACCCAATCCGCGCGCATCAGGCCCCACGTCCAGCGTCATTGGGAAACCTCGGCGCATGGTGGCAGTACCGGCAACATCAACACCACCCAACAGGGCGCCTACATCATCGCGGGCGTCCTTCATACCTCCCGCGGTACCATTCGCACACAGGTCCAACAGCAATCCTTTTTCTCAAACCGCCAGCGATTTCTGCATCCAGGCGCTACTATCTACCACCAGATCATCAAGCAGGACACACAGGTGACGAACACCGTCACGACCACTCACAATGGCTTGGTATCCACCCACTTATGTCGGTTGCATTACCCTCTGCTCGTCGACGTCACCAAGCACATGAAACCAGACGGCAGTTTCACCGCTGCTATCACTATGCGACAGTCATATAAAAAGCGCATGGATGATATCCGTAGCGGCCAGACCGTCTTCTGGTCTACGCTCGACAACACGCGAGACGCCCACGACACCGTCCACTTCAATGCGACCGGTACGGCGCTCAGCAACTCGTTCAACCAATTCGGCAGCCAGCACTACCGCTTCAGCGATTCGCTCCACAGCTGCTACTCAAGGCGCCTCGACGCCCGCAACGGAGAAGTCACCTCCGTCGCCTCGGGCAAGGGGTGCCCCGGCGGCGTCAACCATCTCCATTGGCGCTCACGGCCGAATGCGATGTAGAGCAATCGGCGCTTGCGACTTAATTCATCAGGATGCCGGAGGCGTGCGCCCCAGGCGGACCCCAGGCGCGGTAAACTCCACCTACTCCTGGACCACCGCCTTCACCAGATTGCGCGGTCGATCTACGTCGATGCCGCGTTGCACTGCGCTGTAGTATGCGAGAAGTTGAAGCGGCACCACCTCAAGGATGGGCAGCAGATACTCACTCGCCGCCGGAACAAAGATCACATGCGGCGTGAGTCGCGGAAGCTCTTCGTCGCCCTCCGTCCCAACCGCGATGATCTGCGCCTTTTGCGGCTGCAAGTCGCGAATCAATTGCAGCGACTTCTCATGCCGCAGTACGGAATCCGGGTCGTCGCGGTCAACCGTCGCAAGAATCACCACCGGCGCGTCAGGGCCAACCAACGCGTTCGGCCCATGCTTCAGTTCCCCGGTCGGAAACCCCTCAGCCTGCTGATAGGCCGATTCCTTCAGCTTCAGCGCGCCCTCCCTCGCGATGGCGTAGTGAATTCCACGCCCCAGATACAGCAATGCCTTCGCGCCCCCAAACAATCCGGTCACGGTTCTGGCCGCTTCGTTCCATCCCGGCAGGCTCTGCTCCATCGCAGGAATAACCGCCTGTATCTGTTGGCACCGCGTCGAGACCGTCTGCAAAGTCATGCGGCCCCTCAAGCGCGCCACCGCCAACGTAAGCAGATACAGCGTGGCTAGCTGCGTTGTGAAGCTCTTCGTTGCAGGAACCGCAATTTCCTTGCCCGCCCATGTCGGCAGCGATGCATCCGCCATTCGCGCCATCGTTGACCCAGGCTGATTCGTGATCGCCACAGTTGCCAGTCCTCGCGCCTTCGCCTCCCGTAACGCCGCCAGTGTGTCGGCCGTTTCCCCCGACTGCGATATCACCAGCACGCAGGGATCCTGCAGCGTGTGCGTGGTGCGATAGCAATATTCACTGGCATACTCTACGTCAACAGCCAGACCCGCAAGGTCTTCCAGCATGATTTCCGCAGCAAGCCCCGCATACCGGCTCGACCCGCTGGCCGCGATCACAAGCCTTTCATGGCCGCCGAGCGCCTCTGTGGCATCACCAAACGTCTCCGGGTTCAGATTTCCGCCCCTCAGGGCGTGCTCCATCGTGGCTGCCAGCGCTTCGGGCTGCTCGAAGATTTCCTTCAACATCGCATGTTCAAATACTCGATCAGTGCGCATCCCGGTGTGGCTCCCATGGGTGATCTGGACTCTGGTTGGGGCGGTTAAGGCATGGCCGTTGCGGGCTGGGTTTCCAGTGGTGAACGCAGCGGCTCCTTTGAGAATGCTGATAACGGTTGGGCTTCCTCTTGAAAGGGTGCCAGCGCCCCCGCTAGTCATCATGACATAAGAGAGTGACGGTCTGCGCGAGTTTCTTCTGTCCCCGCGCAGCTTTGATACCCTCCCTCGCCTCGAATCCGATCGCGTGGACATTCGGGATCAGGTTTCGGAGTCGAACACCTCTATACTCAGGCCGCGGACACGCCAAACCGCCCACCGCGCTTCCCGCGGATTCGTCCACCGCTCGCCCGGACCCATCCTCAATTATCCATTCATGAGCCAGCGCACAGCCAGGATCAGGGGAACGACCAAGAACCATGGTGAGACCAGGTACGCAGGCACCGCAAATGCCAGCAGAACCCCCACCCTGACGGCCCATTGCGTGATTCGCGCCCGAGCCGTCCGCTGAATCTTTTTCAGCGGCTTGCCTTGCGCGCGCCATTGCCGGATTCCACCCGGCAGAATGTGCAGATCTTCAAATCCCCGCGCACTTAGCTGCCTGTGAGCAAGCTGCGCGCGGTGCCCGCTGAGGCAGATGAGTGTAATCGGGTCTTTCCGATCCCACGTCTCACACTCTCTGGATAACCGGTGGAGCGGAACCAGTTCTGCCCCTTCAACGTGCCCGGAGGCAAACTCCGCCGGCTGCCGAACATCAATTAATCTTCGAATTCGCATCGCGCTATATATTCCTATATTCCAATGCAGTGATATAGTCAAACCATGCCCAGGCAATCTCAACGCAGCACTAAGATGATTGCACTCGTCGCCAGGCGCTTCCGCCTGCTGGGAGATCCCTTTCGCCTACGTCTGCTGCAGGCGCTCGAACCGGGGGAGCTCACTGTGGGAGAACTCTCCCGGAAATTGAACGGCAATCAGCCCAATGTATCCAAGCATCTACTGATGCTGCATGACGCAGGATTCCTGAGCCGCCGGCGAGACGGGAACTCAATCTATTACGCCATCTCCGATTCCCTTGTTATGAAACTCTGCGATCTGCTCTGCCGAGATATGGTTGAGCGCGCCCAGCAAGACCTCCACAAACTGCGCCGACCGCAAAAGATCTGACCGATTCACATTCCCCGTTCTTCGGCGCCCCATGCTCCGTTTCAGGGGCGATCTCCATGAAGCTGAGGACCAAGTACCCCCGAGTACTTGTTGCCATCGGCAAAGTCGTCGTCAATATTCCAGAACATCGCTCCCCGGAACTTCCGATATCCTTTTGGATTCAGCAGGTGATAGCCGCTCCCCGATGCGCCCTTGCCGGAAATTATCAGACGCATAGCCGCGCTTACTTTGGCCGGATCGGCATAATTCACCAGAAAACCTGTCACAACCTGCCGCGCTGGCAGCCCCGGAAAATACTCTTTCGAATTTCCGGCAACCGGAAACCCGTGCAATAGCAGTTCCGTCGTTGCCGCGTAATACCCCACCGTGTGAGCCTGATAGATTTCCCCGTCCAGCCCTTCGAGCGGCGGTGTGTTGTAGTCCTGCACATCCACAAATGTAAGAATATGGCGCAACGCATACACGATCGGCAGATACGATCCGAACTGCCCGCCATATGTACCATATCCGGCTGGAATCTGCGGCCCTTCAGGCACCAGGGTGATCATGAACTTTCGTCCGAAATGATCGTGAATCTGCCGCAGCGCCTTGATCAGATGCACCACCGAAGGCGTTCGCGGGTGAAGGAAATCGGTATCGCCCGGAGCCAATTCCAGCGAAGGCGACTCAAAATCAATATCGATTCCCTGAAAGCCCCACTCGGAAACGATCTGTTCAACACTCTGAACAAATCGTGACACTGCTTCCGGATCGCCAAGATGCACAAACTTGCCGCCCCCGCCCAACGAAATCATGACCTTCTGCCCACGGCTCTTCAGATACGCAATCTCCGCTTTGAACTCAGAAGGTGTGGTGCCGCGAGGCGCATGAAACTCGAACGTTCCTTCCGGCATTTGCGCCACCGGCGAAGCAAACGAGACGATCACGACGTCCCACTGCGGAGATACATCACGCAGCTGCAGTAATTTGCCATCAAATGCTCGGCTCACCCAATAGCCTATTAACCAGTGACGGCGCTTTGAATGACCTGACCTCAGCCCCACCCGACTAGCTGTAGCCGTCAGGGATTCAAGCGC
>CAZWSD010000012.1:20248-24532 GCA_964636535.1 uncultured Acidobacterium sp.
GCCTGTCTTCGCCCCACCACACGAGGCCGCCGGCGACCCCAGCAAATGGGAATCCGGAAAACTATAAATAGATGAATTCCCCGTCTGCCCCAGGTACCACGGCAGTAATGCCACGTTTTCCACGTGATACTGCCGGTCGCGTGCGCCAATCGTGAATGGCGGCGATGCAGGAAAGTCATTCTTCAGGTTTGTGTCTGTAGGTTCCAGTTGGAAATAGTTTGATCCCACCCCTTCGCCGGCGCACCCTCCCGTCGCCGGCCGCCGCCAGGCCGCGAAATGGTTCCCTGGCGTGCTGCCAAATCCACCCGAATAGAGTGGGTCATGCAGCGGATCATAAAAGAATTCCGCTACCTGCTGCGTCAGCGGCTGTATATCGCGATCGCGCACAACCGCCGGAGCCTGGCTAAGGTATGTGCTCAGGATGAACGACTCGCCCGTCGCCGGATCGACCCCATGCGTCCCCCAGCTGCAACAGATCGTCGCATCATGCATTCCGTAAAAGCTGGTGTTGGTCACAAATGCAACCACCAGCTTGCCTGGATATGCCGGAAGTTGCTGGAAAAGCGCGTGAACAACATACCGGAGATCGACTATGGCAAACTTGCGACCGCTCTCCCGCGACACCAGCGTATACCCGTCCGCTGCCGGAACCGTAACCCTGATTGGATCAACCTTGCGCGTTTGCAGTAGCGTGTGCCAAGAATGGCCATGACGAACGCTGGCGCGTAGCACGGCATCCCCATACTGCGTTGTATCGCCCGTTGGGAATGCGTACGGCTGAAATACAGGCGAATCGAGCACAGCAGCGGCACTCGCCTCGGCAGGAAAATTCACCTCGCTGCCTCCGCCATGCCCCGGAAAGGAAAGCGTAATCGGCACCAGCACAACCGGAATCCGTGTTGTTCCGCCCTGCAGCGGGGATCGCCCCACCAGCGTGTACTGCCCTCCCTCTACCCGGTAGTGAAAGACTGGAACCGCGGCCTTGGCATCCACTGAAAATGCCAAACAAGCAACCGCAAAAATCGACCACAAGGCCTTCACCGCACGTTCTTTCCCCACGCTCCATGTGGCAACCATGCTTCGCGATCCCTCCTCAGTCCCGCCCAAACGCCGATCTGCTGGCCGTCTCACCGTGCAATCTCTTAAACCACCACCACGTCCACTCCCGCGCTTCGAAATGCATCCAGCATCGTCGAATCGATCCCCAGATCCGTGATGACCTTATCGATCCGATTTACAGGGCAGATCAATGAAGGACTGACCATCCCAATCTTGCTCGAATCGACAACCATGATCACCTGTTTCGCTTGCCTGGCAAATGCCCGGAAAACCGCCGCTTCATCGGCCTCGATCGCCGTCGCCCCACGAACCGGATCAAGGCCAGTGGTGCCAATGAACACCTTGTCCATAAAAATTCCACCGATCGCCTCAATCGTCAGCGAGCCGGTGAGCGAAAACGCTCCCGCCCACCGCAGCGTGCCTCCTACCAACGTGACGTTCAGCGCAGGCTGGCTGCTCAACTCCATGCCGATGTTCACCGCATTGGTCACCAGATGGATCCCGGTCCGATGACGCATGCAACGAGCCACCTGCGTGGTCGTCGTCCCAGCCGTGATGCCGATCGTCTCGTGTTCCCCAATCAATTCTGCGGCCGCAATACCGATTCGCCGCTTCTCCTCGGAAAACCGACTCTCACGCTCCTGAAATGACGAATCAAAACGAAATGGCTGATACTGCGCCTGCCCCGCCAGCTTCGCCCCACCATGGGTGCGCCGCACCAGGCCCTGCTCCTCAAGCCGGGTCAAATCCCTTCTCACACTCGCAGGCGAGGCTCCCGTTAAAGTCACCAGATCATCTACGGACGTAGTGCCGTGGCGAAGAACTGCATGCAGAATCTGGTTAGCTCTCTTGTCCGTCTTGACTGACATAAACCTGCATCACACTGCATCGCGAACAACCGCCCTCAGGCGTCCTGCACCCTTCCGGTTAGCTGCTCAGGCAAAAGCTGCTTCAGCGAGTTCACCACCGCGCACACATCTTCTTCGTGCGTCGCGTAACGCAGGTACTCGCGATCGCGAACTTCTCCCAGCGCAACCCCCCGCTTGTGAAAATCCGTTGGGCTCTGCATCGCTTTGCGTAAGCTTGCATGATACTCCCTGATCCCCGTCGCTTCCACAACGTGTTGCACTGTCTTCAGGGTGAGACCCCCGCCCGCCATAACCGTAATGCGATTCCCGGCCGCCTCACGCATACTGCGCAAAAGTCCACCTCCCCGCACCACATTCGACGCTCCACCCGAACTGAGCACTCGCTTCGCCCCGGTCGAAATAACATCCTCCAGTGAAGACAGCGGATCAGGCGTCATGTCAATCGCGCGATGAAATGTAACTGGCAGTGGATGTGCACGCCGGACTAGCTCCCGCGTCCGCTCCAGGTCAACTCCGGCGTGTTCGGTTAATATCCCGAGGACAAACCCACTCGCTCCCAGGCGCCGAGCCTCATCCATGTCCTGTTGCATCACTTCAAACTCATCCTCCGAATACAAAAAGTCTCCACCGCGAGGACGAATCATCACAAAAATATCAATCTTCAGGCGCGACCGCACCACCGAAATTAGCCCAGGCCCTGGCGTGATTCCCCCTTCAAGAAGATCTGAACACAGCTCAATCCGGTCTGCCCCTCCCCGCTCTGCGGCCACCGCCGACGCTACTGAATCCGCACATACCTCCAAAATCATGGCAACCTGCTTCAGCCTCCCTGGCTTCTTTCCGGCCTCTGCAATTCGGCATCAACCGCAAACGATCCGGGTTTCATCCACCTCGAGTGTTAACACCAAATGTCAACAACGGCTAGGCAGGCCACCTGTTACCATGGCCTGCCTTGCCCAGATTAGAACGTGAATTGTGCTGTCAGTTGCATTACGCGAGGCGTCCACTTGGAGATCGCGCCATAGGTTGGGTTCACAAGTGATCCAAAGTTCGAATCGGTCACCGTTGAATCCGGGAAAAGTTGTCCCGTGTTCGAGTGCCACGTGGACCCTACGTTAAAAATTTCCGCGCGAATCAGAAGATTGGTATGCCCAGGCATATGGGTGTTCTTACCAAACGCTGCATCCAGATTCGTGAAGAAAGGCGTCGTTTCCGGACTCTTGTTCGTATTTCCATAGCGACCAAGTGCCGGCGTAGAGTACTCAGACGTATCAAACCACTTGCCGAGGGAGCGCTGGAATCCCGAACTCTTCTGATAGGTCGAGTTCGCCAGAATGCGGCCCGAATAGTACAGCGCCATCTGATCAGCCGGTTCGCCTCCGTAGACTGCAAACGGAAAACCGCTCGCAATCTGGTAGATCCCGCTCGCCGTCCAGCCCGCTGTAACCGCATTCAGCCAGCCACGATGGAAGAACGCAGGCACCTCATAAACGTACGTCGCCACAAACCGATTCGTCTGGTTTGACGCCGCAAGACCGTATTCCTGGTAAGGATCGTGCGGATTCTGAATCAGGTTCGGCTCGCCGTTAATGAGGTTAATGCCCGAAGTCAGATCCATCGTTTTCGAGTACGTGTAGTTGAGGTGATAGGTCATGCCGTGCCATGGACGCTGAATCAGCTGCACCTGAAGTCCGTTGTAAGTGGACTGGAATCCATTGCGGTTTCCGTATAGGTACATCGGCAGGTTGGGGTACGGCTGACGAGTGTCAATCGGCTGGAAGTTCGGATCATTCAAGCAGTAAGCATTATTGCCCGTTGCCTGAGAAGCATCCGCGAGTGAGTTACAGGAGTCGCCCGCTACCTTGGGTAGGTTCGCAGCACCCAGAATATCCTGGCTAGGCTGATGAATACCGTGATCCCCCACATAGCCCACATCGAGCATCAGGGTCGGCCGCAGCATGTACTGCGTATCCAGATTCCACTGCTCGTCGTACGGTGTGTGATTCGTCGGCCAGTTCACCTGGTTGTACGGGAACTCATAGGACGGCAGGCTGAAACTCTGGTTCGCCGTAATTGGAGGACTCCAAAGATTCTTCACCTGCACTGGGGCCTGCGTCTCGTTTCCGGTCGGCGTCGGGTACGGTGCGGCAGCCTGGTTATATAATGCGTTCTTATCAAACTGCGTTCCGTCGTAATAGCGGTTATACAGACCATAGAAGATTCCAAATCCGCCGCGTACAACCAACTTGTTGCTGAAGGCCGGGCGATACGCGAAACCAAACCGAGGCGCAAAGTCCTTGGTGTCCACCGGAACCAGCGTTGCGCTGGCGCCGCAGCCCAGGTAATTTGGGTTGCC
>CAZWSD010000013.1:0-24476 GCA_964636535.1 uncultured Acidobacterium sp.
ACCGGCATCGAGCCCGACCTCGCCCTCGTCAAGTACAAGAAGCTCGTCGGCGGCGGCATGATCAAGATCGTCAACAACACCGTCCCCGCAGCCCTCTTCAAGCTCGGCTACAACAACGCGGAAGTCGACGCCATCGTCAGCTACATCGACGCCACCGGAACCATCGAGGGCGCGCCCGGCATCAAGCCCGAGCACCTCGCCGTCTTCGACTGCTCCTTCAAGCCCGCCAAGGGCACTCGCTCCATCCACTACCTCGGCCACATCAAGATGATGGCCGCCACCCAGCCCTTCCTCTCCGGAGCCATCTCCAAAACCGTCAACATGCCCAACGACTCCACCATTGACGACATCGCCGAGGCCTACATTGAGTCATGGCGTCAGGGACTCAAGGCTGTGGCTATCTACCGCGACGGCTCCAAGGGTGCGCAGCCCCTCAACGTCTCCGACGGCAAGGGCGCAAAGGAAATCAAGGGCGCCAACGCCACCCTCTCCGCAGCTGCCACCCGCGTCCTGGCCGCCATCGCTGCCGGCCAGCCCGCGCCCGATGCCGACCTGACCTCCCTCTCCGCCAAACTCGCTGAAAAGGTCGAAATCGCGGCCTCTCAGGTTGCCGCCGCAGCCAACACCTTCACCTCCATGCTCGCCTCACTCGGCATCCACCACCAGGAACAGGACCTCAACGCCCCGCCCCGCGCCGTCCGCCACCGCCTCCCCGAAGAACGTGCCTCCCTCACCCACAAATTCTCCATCGCCGGACACGAAGGCTACATCACCGTCGGCCTCTACCCCAACGGACAGCCCGGCGAAATCTTCATCAAGATGGCAAAAGAAGGCTCCACCGTCTCAGGACTCATGGACAGCTTCGCCACCGCCATCTCTCTCGCACTCCAGCACGGCGTGCCCCTCAAGGTCCTCTGCGAAAAGTTCGCCCACTCCCGCTTCGAACCCTCCGGATGGACCGGCAACGAGCACATCGGCTTTGCCAAGTCCATCATGGACTACATCTTCCGCTGGCTCCAGATCCGCTTCCTCTCCGGCCATCAGCTCTCCCTCTTCGCCGGACTCGCACCGGCTACCCCGGAAGGCGCCGTTCTGAGCGATGCGTCAGATAGCACAGGCGAACAATCTCCACGCCTCTCCCCCGAGCAGCACTCCCCCACAAGAGGCATGGGCGCCACCAACCCACCCCACGGCGGCATGCTCCCCGAACTCCACGCCACGGCAGACGCCTCCGGCGAAAACCTCTCCATGGAAGACCGCGGCGTCTATCACGCCGCCGACGCCATGCGAGAGATGTACGAAATGGGCGACGCACCCAGTTGCCACACCTGCGGAGCCATCATGGTCCGCAACGGAAGCTGCTACCGCTGCATGAGCTGCGGCAGCACCTCCGGCTGCTCTTAGCCAGTGGGGCAACGAGCCTGTCCTGAGTGTGCGTTGCCGCCGAAAATGAAAGTTCGAGTCATTTGGATGAAAGTTCGAACGATCAAAATGAAAGTCGATGAAACTATTCATTATGAATAAGTTAAGGGGCATGGCCACAAGGTCATGTCCCTTAATTTTGCTCAAAACCGCCGCCTGTTAACACTACGTTAACAATTTCGAAGGCTCTCAGCTGTGGGAGTGCGCCACAATAAACCTCCGGACCAACGTGGAGACCGATTCGTTTAGCCGCCTTCATCGACTGCGATCAGGTCATAGCGTTCCCAGCGGGCCAGGATGCGGCGATCAGGTTGTGATGGGCTGGGGCCGGTTGACCTTGACCACGCGCCGCAGGTAGTCGATGGATTCGAGGAAGCCGCTGGCGAAGGCGATATAGAAGATGACAGGGATGTCGCCAAGGTGCAGGAACAGGGCGAGGATGAGAGCGGACTGCACGTAGTAGTTCAGCTTGGAAGTGGTCATGGGGATTGCGTGAATCCATTCGCCGGCACAGCGCCTGGCCATGATGTAACGGCCCATGTAGGCGATGATGAACAGCGCCAGGGCGATCGCGCCCGGGCCATGCAGCAGTTGCGAGAAGAACACCGCAATGATGAGGAGGACCACGATGCAGTTGCCGAGGTCGCCGAGGATGTCGAGCTTGGCGCCGAGGACGGTTTGCGCATTGAGCTTGCGGGCGAGATAGCCGTCGAGAAAGTCGGCAATCTGCGAGACGACGAGCAGGGTGAATACCGACTGCCGGTCATGGAGCAGCGCTAGGGCCACCATGAAGGGCACAGCGAGGATGCGCAGTGAGGAGACTAGGTTCGGGATCTGCTTGGTGTTCATGGAAAGCGCACCCCGAGCTTGACGACGGTGTAACAGGTGCATGCGGCCACGATGAGGCTGTCAAAACGGTCGAGGATGCCGCCGTGATAGGGGATTAACGCGCTGAAATCCTTAATGCCCGCGGCGCGCTTGTAGGAGGAGGCGAGCAGGTCCCCGCAGACGCCGGCCGAGGCGATGAGGCTGACCTTGAGGAGGAAGTCCCGGGGAGGATGCAGATTGACCATGCAGCTGGTGAATGCGAGGGTGGCGAGCAGGCCACCGAGCAGACCCTCCAGGGTTTTGCCGGGGCTGATGCGGGGAGCCAGGCTGTGCCTGCCGAGCAATTGGCCGGAGACCTGGCTGAATCCGTCCATGCAGCAGGCGATGCCAAAGACCAGGAGGATGGTTGATTGGGGCATCGCCCACGAGAAGATGAGAAAGCCCGTGCACAGCAAGAGATAACAGAGGATCGCGAGCGCGGTGGTGAGCCGACCGGCGAGCCGGGAGTGACAGATTTCCCACAAGCCGGCACAGGTGACAACAGCGGCAAAGGCTGCGAATGCATCGCGTTGGTTGCTTGCGGCATAGACGATGCCGATCAGGAGGGCAAAAACCATGAACTTGCGGCGCACGGAGCCCTTGCGCAGTCCATCGGCCCGACGCGTGGCGTGCCAGGTGCCGATTCCGCCAATGAAGAGGGCTGAGGAACAAACGACAGGGAAGTTGTGGTCGATCTCACGGGCAAGCATGGGCCTTCTCGATCGGAATTACCAAATTATTATCCGGATTGTCGAGAAAGTACAGAGTTGGTTTGTTGCGCGGCGGGAGTTCTCTGAGGATGGCAGCGATGAGGCTTTATGAGAATGGGCACACGAGAGCCAATGACCTGGAGATGGTCGACGGGTTGTGGGGAAATCGGCGCAGGAAAGGGGCGAGGTCGGAGCGTCGGCTTTGCGATGGGCAGATCCTGGTTTGGGGGGGGATGGAGTCGGCGCAGGCGACTTCCCTGTCGCGCTTTGACCGGGCTTTGCGCGCCGGGTGCCCCATTCAAGCCCGCCGTTGGCTTGAGTGAGAATCATCGCCGGCCGCCCCACATCTCGATTTCGAGATGTGAAGAATCAGGCCCAGCGCCGACCCTGGAACCTCCGGGCCCGTCGCGCCCCCGAGTATCCGCCAATGTCAATAGACATTATGTTTCGCCCAAAGATATAAAGGCTGGCGGGACTCTTTACCTCCACCACTTTGACCGAAGGCTTTTCATGAGATTTTTCCCCGCTGCTGGCCGCCAAAAACCGGATCGGCGAAACGCTCAGCTACTATGCCATGCCGCCGGAACACTGGCGCTGCCTGCGGACCAACAACCCGCTGGAGCGGCTGATGCGGGAGATTCGGCGACGAACGCGAGTGGTGGGCGCATTTCCCGACGGCCAATCGGCGCTGATGCTGGTGGCCGCGCGGCTACGCCATGTGGCCGCGACCAAGTGGGGAACCAAACGCTATCTGCAGATGGACCGGCTGGCTGAAATCGTGGCCATCGCCTAACCGCTTTGCTCCTGGCCCCCATGGGGGCCAGGAGCAAAACAACCCAAACCCAACAACCTTCCTGAGTAAGACGGAAGATCGAAAGTGCGAAAAACTCTGGACACTACCGCGTCCTGCGCCTCGCTCACATCCGTGCCGCCATACTTCGCCTTCCAGCGATAGAACCTCTGCTGGCTAATCCCGTGCTTGCAGCTCACTCCGCCGTATCAAGCCCTGCTTCGGACCCCTTCAGAACTCCTGCAATCTGCTCTTCTGTGTACCGGCTCTTCTTCATCTGTTCTCCTCAACGGCCACCAACTGTTGGCCTCCATTATCAGAGAACTCTCACCACTTGTGGACTAATCGGAGGGGAGCAGCTCACGCTCGACCTAGAAGGTCATTTCTTCAACCGCAAGAATATTGCCATTTCACCGTTGGACTTCTCTTTTTCCCCTATAGCAGCATATGCACGAGAAAGCCTATAGTGGGCTGTTTTGCTTTCCGGCTCTAATCGAACTGCAGCCTCCAGGTGAGGTATTGCCCTTGCCGGCTCACTCAATAACATCAGCGTTTCGCCAAGTGACGATTGAGCACGTCCAAACTCAGGGTTGATTTGAAGCGCCTTCTCATAATGCACTTCTGCCCGCTTGAGCTTCATCTCCAATCTATAAACTTCTCCCAGCTCATACTCAGAATCGGCGCTCCACGGATTAAGCGCTAGCTCCGCCCTGAAATTGGATTCTGCTTGATCAAGGGCTTCTGAGCTCTGAGAAGTCACCAAAATCGTCCGCCCCAACTCGTAATGAGCACCGGGAAGACTCGGATCCTCCTTTATTGCCAGTTTGTATTGCTTAATTGCTTGTGCAAAATTGTCTTGAGTAACGTCGGCCTGGGCGAAGACCTGATGCACTAAAGCAGAATTCGGCCACTTTGTGGATAACCTCTTCAACGCTTCCGCTGCCAGCTCTGAGTATGCTCGATAGGCAACATACGACGCCTCGGGGCTGTCGCTGTCGTCCTTCTCGAGTTCCCTTACTACACCCACAACCTGATTGAGCGTATGCGTTGTCATGTGGATGCGAATCAGGTCAACGCCTGCTTCAATTCTCACTTCCCTATTCGTGAGGTGAGGAAAAGCACTGCTCAGCATCGCGGAACCCGATTTACTATGTCCAAGCTCCAATTCGCAAATCCCAAGAAGAGCTCGCGCATTCCAGAGCCCCGGCTTCAATTTGAGAGCCTTTGCAAACATACCTGAAGCATCAGAAAGCTTGTGCTGATTGAAATCGATGAGGCCTAGATTTGCATAGGCTTCAGCATTTTCAGGATCAAGTTTTACAATTTCGCGAAAATCCTTTGACGCTTCGTCATCCTGATGAGCATTCAGAGCTCGCGCTGCGCGATGATAGTAGACCTGAATCTGATCTTGCCTTGATACCGTCTGAGCAAGAAGCGCCGCGCTTCCTGAAAACAGCAACAGCACGGCGACAAGCCTAAGAGCGCGCTTTCCATTAAGCCTCTCGAACACAGTTCCAAAGAGCTGAAAAATGCGGCCTTCCCCAATCTGCCGGGAAATACCCGCATGACACGCCCATGCATTGATTCCCATGGCTGGCACACTCCTGCCTGCATCTGCCGCTTCTCTACCCTTCGTGCCTGTTGCTACGGGAGATCCGAAATGTGCTGACATCATGCACCAGACGGTATACCTTTTGCTCATATTCGACAAGCGTGTCCGTCGCGATTGCGACATGCTTTTATTTGAGGTATCCACCTACCGCCTCCGTCCCTTATAACAGTGGCGAGTCTAAGCCGACCCTTGTCACCCATTTGAGAGCTTAATGATCCTTACAAACACCTGGAGGCAGGGTAGTCCCCGTCAACGGCTATTAGAGGTGATCAGGCTTGTTACCTCAATATCGAATCACTACGTTATAAATCTCCGCGCTACCACCGGTCGCAGTAAGAGCTAATCCAGTTATGTCGGGTGGTGTGGTGATGAGCGCTGACATAGCAGCCATTCCATTCAGAAATACCTCTACAGATCCAGTATCGACAAACACACTCACAAGCACCGGACTGGCAAAATCACAAGCTGCTTGACGAGACGAACTCCATGCAGAGTCTGAATTGGGCGCAGGTCCGCATTTGCTACGATCAAGTGAAACCCCTCCGGTTTCGGGCTCGAAATTGATGGCTGTAGATTCTCCGCTTCCCGCGCGCACAAGGAGTTGCATCGCGGTCGGCCACGACCCACCATCGGATGACACCGTAAAATCCAGTTTGTACGAAGGACTTTTCTGCCAGGTCGGCCATTGGTAGGGTACTCCATCTGAAATAGTTTGGTCAGTTCCCTCAATACTCGAAGAGAACACCGAATCCTCGGCATTCAGTGGTAGATTTAGCAGGACCGGTAACCCATTCACTTCTTGGAGGCGAAGTCTCCGGGTTATGCTCAATTGCCCATAGTAACCCTCAGTCGGCATTGCCTTTGCATAGTCCCAGTTGTTTTCCCAAGCAATGGCATAACAGTACGTCAGTGGATCAGACAAGCGCGGATCAGCAAAGACCGTCGTAGCGTAAAAGTCAGGGCCATGATCTAACCACTGAGGAGTCAAAGCGTCAGGAGTAAATGTCCTCCCGTCAAAGCTTCCTATCCAATAGGCCGTTCCGATTGTGAACCCTTCCACAGTCCCGTTTGCGCCACAGAGCAATATCCACTTGTCCTCCGTCGTCGAACCATCCGGGGCATACAAATGAAGCTCAAACAGGTGTGGGCACTCCATCGTTCCAAGATCATTGCGCGCCATCGAGCTTTCGTAAACCCAGTTTTTTAGGTCGCTCGACGAATAGATGCTGAGTTTGCCCACTTCAGCAATGCTCATGATCCACCTGCCAGTGGCAACATGCCAGAATACGCAAGGATCGCGAAACACCAAATCTGCAATTGTGGCATTTCCAGCCAGTGGGTTTTTCTGGACAATCTCTCCAAACTGGAACGACACTCCGTTATCGGTTGAATACCAAAGCGCGGTGCTTTGCCCACCAAGGCTTTCGCAGGGCATTGTCATAAGCGCGATAACTGTACCAGCGCCGTAACCTGCAGAATTATCTGTGTCAATAACACTAGAGCCTGTCCAAACATCGCCATAGGCGTTTGTGTACTTTGGGATCGAAACTCCCTGATCACCCCATTTCACCAAATCAGATGACGTATAACGACGCCAAGCAGTTCCATTCCCGGTCGGATAATCTCCATTCCACAGTATCCATAGATTCCACTGGTTTCCAATCCACAGCGGGCGTTGAGGATCATTGATCCAGCCAAACGCCGGAGTCAGATGAAACCGTGGCCGCAAAGCAAATCTATTTGGAGTAACTGGCATCGCCGCCGCTACTTGCTTCGATGACGAGCCACATCCGAACAAGTAAAGCGATCCAGGCATTGCCGTGGCCATCAACAACAATGCAGATCTTCGACTAATACCAGCCCCTCTTGGATCTGTTGCTCCTGATCCTGACCTCGCATCGGCTTCGTTTGTTGCCTCTATATCTGAAAAACCTGTGGCGCAATGATCTCCCATCAGTATCCGCTCCTCATAATTTGCCATCTGAAGCTCGAGGCGCTTGGCTCCCTTCACGAAGAACAGTTCAAAGGGCAACTGCTAGCTCGACCTTCCCGTTCGAAACCACAGGGCTGAATCGCCATCATTCCTGCCAGCGAGCTACCGGGGCGGCCTCCTCACTCCATCGAAGAAGAGAGCCGCCCTCTGGTTCAGTTCACCATCGCAAATGCAGATTAAATTGGAATTGGCGCATGTTGGTTTGGGTTCCCGTAATCATGCCATATTGCGGATTATTGACATCGTTAATTGGCAGGCCCAGATTCGTATGGTTGAAAACATTGAAGGCCTCCGCTCTCAACCCAAGCTTCGTGGGATCCCGGCTCAACGCCGTCTTAAAGCGAAATTCCTTGCCGAAAGACCAATCTGCATCAAAGAGAGTCGGACCACGCATGATTCCAGGACGCGCATTCCCCCATACACAACAGTTGGGTGGAGTTTGGAAGGCGGCAGGATTCAACCACTGCTGCCTCGTTCTGACTTTCGGGTAGAAAGAAACTCCGGGAACGCGGTTTGGCCTCTGTCCCCAATCAGCGTTTAAGGTGCTACCGTCGCTGTCTACCGGCGAAAGCGACAGTCCCGACTCCCAGGTCGTAACTCCGTCGAACGTCCATCCGCCAAGCAGGGTCTGTGCCAGAGGACCTGCATTGGCCCCAAATCTCTCTCCTCGCCCGTAAGGGACCTGGAAAGTGTGTGTCGTAGTCCAGACTAAAGCGCGATTGAGGTAGGAAACGCCGTAGCTCGCATTAATATCGTACGGATCAACAGACTGTTGACCGCGATTGCCGATCTCGTCCCCTAAAGCCTTTGACCAGGTAAAGGCGGAATGAATACTGTATCCATTTGCAAAGCGCTTGTGAGCTGTTATTTGCAGCCCGTTGTAATTTTCCGAGTTGTCACAAGTGCAATTCACATAAATCTGGCCCGTAAAGCCGAACTTGATGTAATACGGCCGGCGTTGAAGCAGAGGGCCCGGCCCAGGAGGTGCAGCATCGACATTGTACAGCGAGTAGTCTAGGTTGTTTCCTTTGTTCCCAACATATGCGACGGTGACAGAGAAGTTCTTGGCAAGTTGCCGCTGAATCGATACGTTCCAGGAATCGATGCTCGGAATCTTCCTCACGAAAGGAAAGGCTTTCGCAAAATCATTCGGTGGAGGCGTCAGGATTCCGGATTTTGGAAAGACCGGAGGAGGAGGGACAGGGGGGCCGGAACTAATTGGAAATATTGGGCTATATTGATTTGACTGTGGTATCACTTGAGCCTGAGCGATAGGATAGGACGAATCAAGATGATTAAACGCTGCATCAAAACCATTCAGGAAATAGCTGCGTCCAAACCCCATTCGAATCACAGTCTTTTGAGTTACTAGATAAGATAAGCCGAGACGCGGAGCAAAGTTGTTGTACCTCGGCTGTACATTGGAATACATAGATACATTCCCTAGACCAGCAAGGATCAATTTGCCGGTATTCAGGTCATAATTCACATCGCCGCCCGCTTTTTGGGGAGACACTGGAGAAATATAATCCCATCGCACTCCATAATTTATTGTCAGCTTGGGGTTAATTCGCCAAGTGTCGCCACCATACGCAGAGGCTCTTGTGGCGTGCTCGTCCGGCCAAAGAATAAATTCTCCGCGCTGAAAGAAGGTAGGGTCACCGAGCAAAAATGATGCCATTCCCAGCCCAGAATCCGGGATTGCGGCGCTGCTTGTGACGTCATTGTTGAATCCAAACTGGCCTCTGGTGCTCTGATTGAGCGTGAAGAGGTCTTCATAATTGCGCCTGATGTCAACGCCCCAACGGATCAAGTGCTCTCCGGCAAGCTCTGTCCAGTTGTTCTTGAATTCGAACATGGTCGAGCGGTCCAGGCGCGGAACAGATCCGAAGATACCCATGGACCAGCTCCCGACGGGGCCGTCGATCCCAATCCCCGCTAGCCCTCCGTTGATTTTCGTTCCATTGTTGATATTCGGGATTCCCACTTTAGTATCTGTCTCAAGACCTGAATCGTTTTGATATTCGTTTAAATAGAACCGCGTTAGACCTACTTCCAAGTCAGTGATTAACGATGAACTAAAAGTATGCGTGTAGTCGATAGCGGCTAGATAGTTCTTGCTATCAGTCGTCGCCGGGTTCCCTCCGCCTATGGCAGGCCCTCCAGCTATTGGACCGAATATTCCGGGGGCATACAAATGCGATTCCATGTAGGAAAGGCGCTCGAACATTTTGTCTTTGTCTGAGATGTTCCAGTCGACTCTTTCATCCACCTCATTTGTAGAGAAAGGTGATACTCCTGTTCCGAAATAATTCAATTGGGTATTTTGATTCAGATTTGCATGCGGCAGAAGTGCGAGTAGGTTTTTTGCAACCTGACTGATACGGTCAGCCGGAATAGAGTTATTTGGGAACTGTTGCCGTCCTGTTCCATCGGAATTTCCTGTCGTCGGATCGAAGATTGGATTTGTCGATGCAAGAGCGCTGAAGTTACCTTGTCGAAACGCATCGTTGGGGACGGTCGTAATGATATTGCCCCCTTGATTTCTCCTGTTCAGCCGATAGTCGACAAAATAGAAGATTTTGTTCTTCTTGATCGGCCCGCCAATCGACACACCACCAATATTTTCGCTGTAAGGAGCGGGCCCGGTTCCCTTACCTTGAGGACCTGTACCGGGTACTTTTTCCGTAAATGGATTCGCAGCAAACGTCCAAGCGTTCTTGTTCATCCAATAGACAGAACCGTGGATTGCGTTTGTCCCTGATTTGGTTACATATTGCGCGACCATTCCACCGACTGAACCGAATTCAGGATCGTAGTTGGCAGTCGTAATTTTTAACTCCTGTACGGAGTCTGGCGGCGGCACAATTACCTGGAGACCGGTGAACCCCCATGCGTCATCGGATATACCATCGACGAGATAGTCATTTGCCATCCAGAGCTGACCATTCACAGAAGTCATAAACCCTTCAGATGGATTCTCATTGGTTCCAATCTGAAAACTAAACGGGATGACACCCGGTGCGGTCAAATAGAGCGTAGTGAGGTTATTATCTGCAACCGGAATGGACTCAAGTTCATGCCGATGCAAGACCCAGTCAACATTTGCCGTTTCCGTCTTCAACGCTGCTGGAGCTGCCGTAACCGTAACTGACTGGGATACCTGGCCGAGTGCCAATTGCGCATCAGTCCGTACCACGGAGTCTACCTGTAGTTCGATGCGCTGCTTCACGAAGGCTTTGAAACCCGGCGCTTCGACGCGAACAGTATAGTCTCCAGGAATAAGGTTGGTTACGTTGTAAAGTCCGGACTTGTTCGTCGTGGCTTTGGATACGACCCCTGTCCCCTCGTTTGTGATCGTTACGTGGGCATTCGGAATAATGGCCCCGCTGGTGTCTGTCACGAAGCCGGATATGGTTCCGGACGTAGCCTGAGCATTCGACCTAAGAGGGAATGTCAGCGCAAGGATGATGACTAGAAGGGTGAGGAATGGTGTAGGTCCTCTTCGGACTCCGACCGTTGACCATTTGTTGATTGAATTGAATATTTCCATACAGCCCCCTTTTCATAGGCGAAGACCATTTGAGACTTTCGATCCGTGCATTGTCAAGCCATTAGGCGCTAGTTGGCTGAATAGTTGACTAGTTCATTTTTCCAGCCAGCATGTTTGCCTCAATAATATGATTATAAATGACTTATATGGAATTCGATCTTGTGGGGCCCATTGCTTACCTTTGTCGATTCACCGAGATTTAGGGGTGGGGATGCCGGCATCGCAGGAATTCAAATTGCAGGTGAATATTCTCTGCTGCAAAAGCAGCATATCCTATTTGACGAGATGAGTATCAATTCTCCTCTGGTCTATTTGTGGCTATCATATACATCTACTAGTGGCTCTAATGAATGAAGCGAACTAGATCAATCGGATCGGCGTCTGGGGATTCGGGCGCTTCATACTCGACCACCGGCGCCCGTTGCTGGGGTCGCATTCGCGAATTCGCCTGGAAGCTCAGCCTTGATCCCGCTGGCGAGTAAGGGCACCAAGAAGCGCCTCGGAATCCAATACTCGCCCGAGTGAAGAGAATGCAGCTTGCTGCAAAGTTTGCGCGAAGTATGCATTCGAGGAATGTATCCCTCCGAACAAGCACAAGGGTGCGTGCCTGGCGTTTGACTGAGAGTCTGAGAGAAGTCAGTTTGCCAGTCGGGCAGCGTACGCGGTGGGAGTGAATTCGGCGAGGGACTGGATCGAGCGGTTGGCCCTTCAACGTTGCGCTACGCGAACCATCTCGATGGTATAAATTACCGGGCAGGCCACTGCGCATCCGCCGTCAGCGCGCATACCACCATCCCCGCCAGCGATGGAATCCGTCTGCCTCTGCGCATGAATGGCTTCCCCATCTGCTGAACTTTTTCAATCAATCCGAAACTGCGCCTGGATCTGCTCCAGCGTCTTGCCCTTCGTCTCCGGCCACAGCCACAGCACCAGTACAAACTGCAGCGCCATCATGGCAGCGAACCCGTAAAACGGAACCGCATCCGACCACGCCGCCACCAGCGGGAAGAACCACGCGATCAGCGCGTTCGTAATCCAGTTGGCCGAAGCCCCCAGACTCTGCCCCTTCGCACGCACCTTATTCGGAAACACCTCGCTGATGTACACCCAGATAACCGCGCCCTGCGATATCGCAAAGAACACAATGTAGCCCACCAGCAGCCACAGCAGCAGCGACGACTCGTTGTGCGCCTCAAACAGCAATCCCACGCCCGCAAGGCATACCATCGTCCCCACCGACCCGATCAGCAGCAGCTTCTTCCTCCCCACCTTGTCGATTATCGTCATCGCGAACAGCGTCGCAATCAGGTTCGTCAGCCCGATGATCACCGCCTGCCCGCTGCTCGACATCTGGCTGAACCCCGCCGAGGCAAATATCGAATTCAGGTAATACAGAATCGCGTTGATGCCCGCCAGTTGATTAAAGATCCCCGTCGCCATCGCCAGAAAAATCGGAAACGCATACTTCTTCTGGAAAATCGACTCCCGCCGCTGTGACCGGTCCAGGTGCACCGACCGCACAATCTCGGCCAGCTCCGCATCTGCGTCCGGAGTCCCGATCAACTGCAGCACCTCGCGTGCCTCCTCAATCCGGTTCTGCGTCACCAGCCACCGCGAGCTCCGCGGTATCCCATACAGCAAAATCAGAAACAACACCGCAGGCACCGCCGGAATCCCCAGCTGCCAGTGCCACTCCATATTCCCCAGGTGGAACAACCCCACGCAGAAGTTCGACCCATACGCCAGCAGAATCCCAGTCACCACCATCACCTGGAACATCCCCACCAGCCGCCCGCGCAATTTCGCTGGAGCCATCTCCGAGATGTACACCGGCCCCAGCACCGACGATCCGCCAATCCCCAATCCGCCGATAAACCGGAACACCAGCAGCGCATCCCAGTTCCACGCCACCGCGCAGCCCAGCGACGAAACCAGGTACAGCGCCGCCATCACCCGCAGCGCGCCGCGCCCGCCCATCCGCTCGCCCAGCTCGCCCGCCGTCAGCGCGCCAATCGCCGTGCCCCACAGCGCAACCGAAACCGTCACCCCCAGCCAGAATGGAGTCAGCCCAAACGTCGCCGTCAGCGAGTGCGTCGAACCGGCGATCACCGCCGTATCAAACCCAAACAGCAATCCGCCCAGCGCCCCTACCATCGCGCTCTTCGCCAGGATCCGATTCATCCCCATCGCCAAAACTCCCCCCGTTCTTGCTCGTTCCCTACGACGTCAGCCGGTCCGGCGAAATCGCCTCCAGTTGCCACATCTGCAGGCCCCGCAACGTGCCCGCCTCGCCGTCCACCTGCACCCGCACATCCGGCGCCTCGTTCCCTGCGTAGTAAAACCGCTTCGTATATGCCGCCGCTCCCTGCACCATCACTTCCGCCACTGACCCGTCCACATAGATATGTAACTCCAATGGATGCGAATGCGGTCCCGCCACCGGAATCGCCTTCCCATCCGCCATCACCTCGCCCGGCCGCGCCGGTTCGTACTCCACCCGCAGCAGCGGCTCAGGCATCTCCCCGCCCGGCAGCCTGCCCACCAGCGATACCGCAAACGGCTTCCCGCCGCGTGCAAACAATCCCACCAACTCGCCCGTCGCCTTCCGGATATGTAACCGAGTAAGTTGCATATCCACATCCCTGCTCAAATCCAGCCGCTGCTCATCCAAACGCAGCCCATGCACCGCCGGGTCCACCTCCATGCTCAACCCCCCGTCCGCCCGCAGCCCAAGCCGCCGCGGCAGCGACATCATGCAGGCCCACCCCGCCGCGCGGTACTCCGCCACAGGCCGCCGCTCTGGGATCCATCCCCACACGATCCGCCGCCCGTGCTTGTCCGCCTGCGTCTTCGCCGCGTAATACGCGCCGTAATCCAGAATGCCCCGCTGCTCCGGATGAAACTTCATCTCCGCCTCATCCAGCACGCCCGTCTGCCAGTGCACCTGCCCCATCGACGAATAAATCAGCACATGCTTTCCATCCAGCGGAAAAAGATCCGGACACTCCCACATGTCTCCATCGCCCACCGGATTCGCCGTCTGCTTCCCGCTCCCTGGTCCGCTCGCCACAAAATGCAGATACTCCCAGTGCCGCAAATCCTTTGAGCGATACAGCAGCACCCTGCCGCCCTCGCCCAGCACGCCCGAGCCCACTGCCACATACCACCAATCGCCGCTCTTCCACGGCGAAGGATCGCGAAAGCCGGCCACTTTGATACCCGGCGGCGGCACAGGAATCACCGCCTGACGCACTTTCTTCCACGCCGTCAGATTCATGCCCGTCGCTGTCGCCAGACACTGGCTCTCGCGCAGGCTGTTCGCTCCGTCGCGAATCGTCGCCTCGCTCTCCGGCGCCTTCACCACCCCCGTATACATCACCGTCACCACGCCTTGATCGATCAGCGCCGACCCGCTGAAGCAACCCGCCGCGTCCGGCCCGCCCGGCGTCGGCGCCAGCGCCACCGGCAAGTGCTCCCAATGCACCATGTCCTCGCTCATCGCATGGCCCCAGTGCATGTCGCCCCACACCGCCGCATGCGGGTTGTACTGGAAAAACATGTGATACCGGCCGTCCCAGTACACCGGCCCATTCGGATCGTTCATCCAGTTCCGCTTCGGCAGCAGATGATACTGCGGACGCCGGGGATCCCGAGCCAGCCGAGCCTCCAGCGCCTCCAGCCCCGCCGCACGGTCCACCTCCGCTTCGCTCCCCGCTCCAAAAGCCCATCCCCTCCGGCTCAACGCCGCCGCCCCAGCCAGCCCCGCCGCACTCCTCAGTAAATCTCGACGATTCATCAATTTCCCTCCAAATTCATACCGATCACCGCCACCGCATCTACAAAATCGCGGACCCTTGCTCTCCCCATAGGGCTCACCGAGCGGGTGTTTGACTCCAAAATGCCGCCCCTTACAATCAGCACGCCTTGGAACGGCCGTTATTTTCAGATAACCCTATCCATGCAAGTCGAGAAAGACAGCATCCATTTCTATCGGCGATGGAGCCTACTGTCAACTTAATTGACTACACGGCGACACAAACTTGTATATACAGAAATAGCTGAGAGCTATCTACCTGAAAATAAGGGCGGCTAGCATTGTTGTATCGCGATGCTCATGCTCCTCGGAAATCGACCGAATGGCCCGCTCAGAACAACACTTTAGACATCATGGGCAATACCGCAAGACCGCCGAACCACCAGCCGGCTGCTCAGCAGGATGTCCCTCGCTGGAAATTCTGGATTCTCCAACCGACTGAGCATCGCAGACATCGCCACCCGACCGAGTTCCACGCACGGTTGGTGCATTGTCGTCAGAGGGATCGACAGCAGACTCGCATATTTCACATCATCCACGCCCACAATCCGGATATCTTCCGGAACCCGATACCCCAGCCGTCCCAAGCTCTGCATCAGGTTGGCCGCCGTATGGTCGTTTGCACATACAAACGCTTCCGGCCGCTGCGCATCTAGAATCTTGCGAATCAAATCTACATCGCTCGGATCCCCGCGGGTCACCAGATCTTCTTGCCCCCGCATTCCCGCCGCAATCAGCGCCTCGCGATATCCCGCGATGCGCGCATCCACCGTTGATGCCGAAAACCGCTTCCCCAAAAACGCAATCCGCCCCACCCCCGCCTTTACTAGGTGCATTGTCACCGCATACCCTGTGCGGCGGTTGTCAATCCCCACCAGGTCATATTGGCTCCGCGCCGGATAATGCTCCACGCACCGATCCAACAGAACGACTGGTATCCCCGCCTTATCCAGTGCTGACACAATTCTTCGATTCACCTCGTCCTTCACGGGAGACAGCTCCAGCGGCGCAAAAAACACCCCCGAAACCTGCTGCGCAATGTACTGCTGGCAAAGCTCCTCGGCTGCCTGCTCCTTCGGGTGACTCTCCCCATCCGTGTTTCCCCATAGTAGTGAGTGCCGATCCGTGCCCCGGTAGCTCGCCATCCCCTGACAAATCGGCTCAAAAATCTCGGTCTGCCCTAGTTCCGGAATCAGCAGTCCAAACATCCGGCTCGACTGGCTCGTCCGCGCGGTCACATATGTGCCGGAGCCCACCCGCCGAGTCACCAACCCTTCTTGCTGCAACTCCTTGATCGCTTTGACAATCGTCATCCTGGAAACTTCAAACCGTCTTACGAGGTCCGTTTCGCTCGGCAACTTGCTACCCGCTCGATACTCACCTGCAAGCACACTCTGCCGCAAAGCATCCGCAATCAGCCGGTACTTAGGATCATCGGGAGATGAGGAATCCATTGCCTGTTTGGTTTTCATCATTCGCTCCAAGGGCTTATTCATAATGGCTCCTGTCTGTCCGAAGTACCACATCGGAGATGAATACTATACAATTATCACCGACAAATGTAGACAGGTAAAGCCAAATTAATATATCTATTTAATAGTCCATTGCTTCGCTATTTGAAGGCCATACTTCAATCCAAAAGGAACCTCTTGTGTCTGTACTCTGTGTTGGCGAAATTCTGTGGGATGTGTTTGAAAACGAGAGGGAGACACTGGCGGGTGCGCCGTTCAATGTCGCTGTGGCGCTCAAACGGCTCGGAAACCACGCAACCTTGATCAGCGCCGTCGGGCCAGACGCGCGCGGGGAACGGGCACTTCGTCGCATCCGCTCTTTGGGCTTTAATGCGGAATTCGTAAAGATTATCCAGGGTTCCTTTACAGGAGTTGCCGACATCCGAATCGACTCGCTTGGTAACGCCTCTTATTCTATCGCTCGACCGGCGGCCTTTGATCAACTGGCCCTCGACGGTGATGATCTTCTTAAAATCATCGCTCTACCGCCCCAATGGATATACTTTGGGACCCTGGCGCAGACCTCCCGGCAAAACGAAGAATTTCTAATCTCGCTCACACAACGCTTTCCTAGCATTTCCTGTTTCTACGACTTAAACCTTAGGGCCGGGCATTGGAATTTGCCCCTGGTACAAAGGTTGGCCCGGCACGCAACTGTCTTGAAACTCAACCAGGCAGAGGCCCGGGAATGGTTCGCGCTGGAATCCACTGGTGATTTCTCACTCGATCGGTTTTGCCGTATTTGGTCCTCAATGTATGCAATCGGCGTCATTTGCATCACCCTTGGCAGTAAGGGCTGCGCAGTGTTCTCCAAGGGGAAGATGAGTTTTAATTCTGGCTTCCCAGCTACAATCGTGGACACAGTGGGGGCAGGGGATGCCTTTACTGCAGGGATTCTGCACGGCCTCCTTCACAACTGGTCACTATCGCGAACGGCTAGATTTGCTAACGCACTCGGATCTATCGTAGCCAGCCGAGCCACTGCGATTCCGGACTGGACGATAGAAGACGTGAGGACGCTTTTGAATCCCTCCGACCATGAATAGTATCCGGCATCTTCAATCATTCGCCTTCTACTTTGGATCCCCTAAGCTTTGCATCGAAAATTAGATCTTCCGTGATCATCTGCTCGACTCCGTTCAAACCGTCATGAACCTCCTGAGGGCCTGCGACCCCTGTTTTGATCCCTCATCAAGTCGGCGGCAAGTGCTGCCTCATCCAGTACCGCAATGACCGCCACGAGGTTGGGCAGCTCCGACACGATCACGTCGCCATTTTCCGGATCGCAGCGCGCTGCTAAGTGTTCGGCGAGGAAGTGAAACTCTGCCGGCATGGTCACATATTGGCTGCCCCTGGCCTGATCCCGGTTTTCCGCACAGAACCGACCATCTGCTGCAACTCGCAGCCGCCGCAGCGTCCTGGCGAGTACCGCCGCGCCTCTTCTTCGCATGGAGCATCCTCCTTTCATTTCCGTGGTGATGCAAATTCGCAAATAGCTGATTCCAAAGTAAAGGACTTTCACTTTATCTGCACCGCGCTCAAGCAAGCCGTTAAGCCAAAACGAGCCGGGCAGAGGAAACCACCCCTCACCCGGCTCCATTCATTTGCTGTTCCATCTCACCGCTCTCGTGTTTCTCGCCAAGCAGCCGCCCCGGCACATCAAAATCGAGCATCCATAGATTTATCGTAGACAACGGAAAGGGAAACCCCATGGAACTCACCTTCGCAGGCAAAACCGTCTTCGTCGCAGGAGGAACCGGCGGCCTCGGCCGCGCCGTCACTCTCGCCTTTCTCGACCACGCTGCCAATGTCATCGTCACCTGGCGAAACCCCGACGAGTTCGCCTCCCTCGAACGCGCCGCCGAAGAAAAATCCGGTGCCCTCTTCGGTTTCTCCGCCGACGTCACCGACCCTGCCGCCACACACTCCCTCGTCGCCGACCTCCTCTCCCGTTTCTCCCGCATCGACATCCTCGTCAATACCATCGGTGGATACGCCGGCGGCATCCCCGCCTGGCAGCAGGACGAACCCACCTGGACGCGCATGCTCGACCTCAACCTCCGCGCCGCCAACTCCCTCTTCCGCGCCGTCGTCCCCGTCATGCTCAACCAGCATTCCGGAGCCATCGTTCAGGTCAACGCCAAAGCCGCACTCGACCATGGCGCCGGAGCCGCCTCCTACTCCGCCACCAAGGCCGCCCTGCTGGCCCTCACCGGCTCTCTCGCCAACGATCTCAAGGGCACCGGCATCCGCGTCAACTCCATCCTGCCCAGCATCATCGACACTCCTGCCAACCGCCAGGCCATGCCCGATGCTGATTTCGACGAATGGCCCAAGCCCGAAGACCTCGCCGCCGTCATCTTATTCCTCACCAGCGACGCCGCCCGAGCCATCCACGGAGCCGCCATCCCCGTCTACGGCAACGCCTGAGGACTGGCCGTCCAGGCACCCGCGCCTGTCAGCGCGAAAATCTCGCATAGCCCAAATCTCGACGCGACCACAAAAATCTTGTCGTCCCGAACGGAATCCGCGAAGCGGATGGAGCGGAGGAATCTGCCGTTACAAAAATTTTGTCATCCGGAGCGAAGTCTGGCGCGCCCGCGCGCCAAACGCAGTCGAAGGACCCGCGGTTCCCTCATCGGCCAAAGGCCGACCCGCTGCGTCTCAAGTGAACCTCGTTAAACAATGAGCCCTCACCTCCCAAGCGGGTCATTTCGAGCGAAGGCGCAACGCGCCGCATTCGAGAAATCTGCGGTTACCCAACCCGGCTGAAAAACTCCCCAAAGCACAAAAAGATAGAAGTGTCATGCAGAGCAAAGCGAAGCATCCCGACGACTCTTCGGCTGTAATTGCACGGAAAAGTTTCTCCCGAAATCCCCTAACACTTCCGCGACAATCGCAAAGCCCGCAGCGCCGCCCAATCAGCTACTCCAGCCGCAATAACTAATGCGGCGAAAAGCATTGCATCACTCCAATGAATCGAGCTATCGATGGCTGGATTCGTCGATGGATGCGCAGCCTGGATAACAGCCAGGCCAATAAATCCAGCGACCCAAAGCGTCGCAAGGATCGCCCCAACCAATCCGACCTTTGCTGCAAAACGAGTCATCAGGTTCAAGCAATACAGCACGCCACCAGCTAAGAGCATCACCGGACCCGCCAATGCGGACCCAAAGTCAAGAATCACGGAAACCCACGACACTGGCGTGCTGATTCCAGCTAGAGCAATCCAGACAAATGCAACCAGCGCAAATCCCAGCAACCCAAGGAAGGCCATTCCAAGGCCACAAAACAAACGTCTCATCTGTTCCCGATTCATGAGATGACTCCGCGCTTCAACCCCCGAACGAACGAATAATAACCGCGGAGAGTACCAGGCTGAGGGCCAGGTTAACAATACCTAGGATCCTAATGAACCACAAGGCTGTTCGATCATTCTCGTCCAGGCTTGGATGCGCCTGCTTAACCCACCGAGCCATGATAACGGGGCGAAAGACACAAAACATGGCAAGCCCGAGCCAGCATATCGTAATCACAACATCTGCGAAGTGCCTCAAATGTTCCTCCACCTATCAGACTTCTAACAGGGTGAGTATCCCACCTTTTCTGTTCGATAACTCATCACCCCAAATCACAAACCACCCGAAACCCATAATCCGCATACTCAAACTCCGGCGGAATACTGGACCGCCCCGAGCACCGCGAAATCTTGATCTGGTGCCGCCAAGATCCCCCGCGCGAAGCCTTCCGCACACCCTCCTCCGGCCCCCTCGGATTCCGCTCCGGCGACACCCGGTAATACTCCGGATCGAACCAGTCGCTGCACCACTCATGCACGTTCTCGCACATCTCAAACAGCCCATACCCATTCGGCTCCGACTGCCCCACCCGCTCCGGCCCCGTCTGCCAGCGCGAAGCATAATTCGGGCGCGACATGGGCGGCTCATCACCCCAGGGAAACAGCTTCCCCTCCACGCCGCCACGCGCCGCCCGCTCCCACTCGGCCTCCGTGGGCAGCCGATACCGCGCCCCCGTCACCCGCGAAAGCCACTCGCAATACGCCACGGCGTCAAACCACGAAACCGCAACCACCGGCTGCCGCGCATCCGCAAACTCCGCATCGCCCCACTTCGGCGGAGCCTCGCGCCCCGTCGCCTCCAGAAACCGCCCGTACTCCCCCACCGTCACCTGCGTCGCCGCCATCGCAAAACCATCCACCCACACCCGATGCACCGGGCGCTCCACATCCTGTCCCGCCTCCGATCCCATCAGGAACCACCCGGCTGGAATACGAATCAAAGACGGCTCAGCAATCAACATCACGCAGGCACTCCTCACAACAGACCAACTCGAAAATCTCCACCATTCCATCCTAATTTTGCCCGCCTCCGATCCCCCTGCCGAGAGCACGGCCATCCGCCCGAACACTCCCAACCTGCCGGTAATTACCCCTGAAATTGCTAAAATAGAAATAGAGACAAATGGAAAAAGGCAGCCGCGTCCACGGTTGCCTTTTTCCATTTCCTCTGGAGAATAGCCTTCTTATACCCCTTACTCATTCCAAAGGGGTTACGAGACTAGTCCTCCTATAATCGCTTTCTAATAAGCAACTTATGAGACGTTAACGGCGGAACTAAAATACCCTGTTCCCATCTCGTAACCGCCCTGCGGCACGTTCAAAACCCTGGTCCCCTCAATGGAATCAACACTTTTCCCACAAAAATAAAGGGTGGTAACCCATCGATAACCGGTACACATGCACATAGAATCAACAACTTCCCCACAAAAAGGACAGGGGTCGTCAAAGTTTTCTAAAGGAGTATGGACCGGAAGCATCCCTGACAACGGGCAACCGGGGACTGACAACTGGCGACTGCCCTAATACTCGCCCGTCACCACATTCTGGAGCGCCTCGCCCCGCTGCATCCGCCGGACCTGTTCCCCGGCCAGTTCCATCGCGCGCGGCATAAATCCCGGACTGCTCCCCGCCACATGAGGCGTTATCAGCGTGTTCGGCGCCGACCACAGCGGATGCCCATCCGGAAGCGGCTCCGGATCGGTCACGTCCAGCGCCGCCCGAATCCGCCCCGCCTGCAACGCCGCCAGCAGCGCGTCCCTATCCACCACCGGGCCCCGCGCCGCGTTCACCAGCAGCGCACCCTGCTTCATCCGTGCAAGTTGCTCCGCGCCGATCATGCCCCGCGTCTCGCCCGTGAGCGGCACAATCAGCACCACTACGTCGGCCTGCGGCAGCAGCTCCGGCAGCGAGGCCAGCGTCTTCACACCCTCCCTCGCCGTCCGCGCAATCCGGTCCACCGTCACCCCGAACGGCTCCATCATCCGCTCAATCATGCTCCCGATCGACCCGTAACCCACAATCAAAACCCGCTTCCCATGCAGGTCTTCCAGCATCACCGGAGGATAGAAATCACCAGCCCGTCCATGAATCCGGTTGTAAAGGCCGCTCGCCTCAAACCGCCGCTTCCACTCCCCGGCCCGCTGCACCTCGCCATAAAAAGGAAAGTACTTCACCATCGCCAGCGTCGCCGCCACCACCCACTCGGCGGTCGAAATGTCATGCACCCCGCGCGCATCGCAAACCGTCACCTCGCGCGGCACCAGCCGCAACAGCCAGTCCACCCCGGCCAGCGTCGACTGGGCCACCTGAACCCCACGCAGCTTTGGCCACATCGCCTCCGCCGGCTTGGGATAAGGCGGAACAATCCAGAAATCCACCTCCACCGGCCCGGACATCGCCTCGGACAAAATCTCAACCTCGACATCCCTCGGCAGAGACACATGCAACGCCCGGTCAATCGTGTCCGGCACCCCAACTCTCAACATCCGCGAATACCCTCCAACGTTCTGATGCTCTTCAGTTGCGGAAAGAATCGAGAAACCGCCCATGCACGAAGCGCCCGCCATGCCGGCTGCATGCCATCAGGCGCAGCCAGCCTCGTCCCTCGGATTTCGCGGTCGAGCCTACTGCCGGAAGAAGCCCCGCAGCGCTTCCAATCCATCCGCAATCGCGGCCTCCGGCACCGCGTAACCAAACCGGACACAGCCCTCGCCCTGCGCCCCAAACACAACGCCCGGAATGGTAGCCACATGAGCCTTCTCCAGCAGAAGGCTCGCCGCCTTACGGCTGTCCTTGTTGATCTTTGCCACGCTGGCAAAGGCGTAGAACGCACCCTCCGGCGGAGCGCAGGTCAGCCCCAGTTCATTCAACCCGGCAACCAGCTGGTCGCGCCGCTTCCGGTACTCTTCCCGCCGCCCGTCCAGCTCCGCTGTCGGCGTCCCCATCGCTTCCACCGCCGCCCACTGCGTCGGCGTCGAAACTCCGTTCGTCGAATACAGCACCAGCTTGCGCAACCCCGTCATGAATGGCTCCTTCGCCACGGCGTAACCCACACGCCAGCCTGTCATCCCATAGGTCTTCGAGAGCGTGTAGGCCGTGATCGTCCGCTGCGCCATTCCAGGCAGGGAAGCAATCGAGAAGTGCTCGCCTTCGTACACCAGATCCTCGTATGCCTCATCGGCGATCACGATCAGGTCGCGTTCCATGGCAAACCGGGCAACCTCCTCGGCTTCCTTGCGAGAAAAAACCAGGCCCGAAGGATTCTGCGGCGTGTTGTAGTAGATGGCCCGAGTATTCGGCGTCGCCAGCCTCTCCAGCATCGCATAGATGCCGCTCTGCCGCGCACTCGAAGTCGGCACCAGCAGCGCACGCGCCTCGGCCGCCGTGATCATGTCGCGAATCGGCGTCCAGTACGGCGAGAACAGAAGCACATCATCGCCCGGATCGAGCACCGCCTGGAACGCCGCGTACAGCGCATGCGCCCCGCCCGCAGTCACAATCACCTCGTCGCTGGACACATCGAGTCCGTTCTTCCGCCCAAGCTTGCCGGCAATCATCTCGCGCAGGGGCCCAATGCCCGAAGACGGCGCATACCGCGTCAGATTTTCCCCCAGCGCGCGCACCATCGCCTGCTTGATCCGCTCCGGCGTATCAAAGTAGGGCTCGCCGCCGTGAAACGCATGCACCAGCTTGCCCGCGGCGCGCAACTCCAGCACCTTGTTCCGGATCTGTACGATGTCTGAAAACCCAACTTCATCCAACCGCTTCGCCGTTCGGATCGCACCTTTTCCAGCCATCTGTTCCCCTTCGCACTCAACCTGGCAGAATCAACCGCGCGGTCAGTCCCGGATGCATCAGTCGTTCTCGGCAATGGGCCTCTGCGCGACCTTACATCTTACCCCATGGCCCCGAATCGCCAGGTGCGCGCCTCCTGTGGTCCGGCTACGCCTTCAGATGCCCCGAATACACCGCCATCCCCGCCACGGCATCCACGCCGATGGCGTGCAGCCTGTCAATCTCGGCCTGTTCGCGTATCCCGCCGGCAACAATCAAGCTTCGCGATGTAGCGGCCCGGAGCGACTCGGCCATCGCAAAAGGAAAGCCGGTCATGGTCCCTTCCGTATCCACGTGCGTGTACAAAAAACTGCCGCAGAACGGCTCCAGCCTGCGCATGGCATCCAGCGGAGAAACCGAAGTCTGCTCCTGCCATCCGCGAATCGCCACCTTGCCACCCTTTGTGTCAATGCTCGCTACAAATGCCTCAGAGCCTATCGCCTCGGTGATGCCGGCAGCAGCTTCGGCGTCCACCGGATTCTCCGCATCCGCCCGGAACAGCACCGAGCCAAAGATGACCCGCTTCGCCCCCAGGTTCAGCAAATCCCGCGCCTGCGCCGGTGTCCGCACGCCTCCACCAATCTGGCAGGGCAGACGCTGCGTGATCTGCTCCATCAGCGACCGGTTATCACCCTTGCGCATCGCTGCATCCAGGTCGATGAGCTGCACCAGAGGATAAGCGGAGAAACGCTCGATCCAGTATTCGAAATCATCGAACGCCAGCTTCAGCTTTTCGCCCTGCACCAGTTGCACAATGCGGCCACCCATCAGGTCGATCGAAGGAATCAACATGGCAACCTCACAGGAATCGATTCGGCGGCCAAAGCAGCCTTCAAGGCTCTCACGTCAGCAATGCCAAAATGAAAAATACTCGCAGCCAGTGCGGCATCAGCCTTCCCCTGCCGGAACACGTCCACAAAATGCTGTGCGTTTCCCGCGCCGCCCGATGCAATCACTGGAATCTGCACCGCCTCGCTCACCGCGGCGGTCAGTTCGCAGTCGAACCCTTCGC
>CAZWSD010000014.1:0-24329 GCA_964636535.1 uncultured Acidobacterium sp.
TGGAACGATCATGGGCCTGCGGCACCGGGAGTTCAAGGTGGAGGGTGTGCAGTTTCACCCGGAGAGCGCGCTGACGGCGGATGGCAAGCAACTGATTCGGAATTTTCTGGAGCTGTAGGGCTGTGAATCGTCCCCTGACCGCGGGCAGCAAGGCGAGTGAGATGAGCGCAGCCGGTGTGCCTTGGCGATGGATTCTGGGTGTGGCGCTGGCGGCGTGTCCGGTTGGGGCCTGGGCGCAGCAGAAGCCGATTGCCTATGTGCCGACCATCGGCGTGACGATTTCCGGATCGCTGGAAGTGAAGAACAACCGCGCGGCGATTGGGCCGAATGCGACGATCACGGCGGGCGACAAGACGGCGCGGATCCGGCTGGCGCGTGGCGGCAGCATCGATGTTTGCCGGTCGACGAAGGTTCAGCTATCGGCGGACCGGAGCCTGGGGCCGGATGCGAGGCAGGGCGATGACGCGATCATGATTGCGCTCGACCATGGTGCGTTTGAGGCGCACGACTCGCCAGGAAAATATTCGGATGTGGTGTTGACGCCGGATTTGCGGATCTTGATTTCGGGGCCGGGCAAAACGGATATGAGTTTTCGCGTGGCGGAGAATGGGGACACCTGCATCGACAACCGGGGCAAGAATGCGCCGTATGTGACGGTGACGGGGCTGTTCAGCGGAAGTGTTTACCGGGTGCAACCGGAGCAGCGGGTGCTGTTTGAGCACGGCGACCTGGGACAAGTGGTGGACAACGAGCCGGAGCCGTGCGGATGTCCTCCCGCGCGGAAGGAGATTGCGAAGGCGGGGATTGGGCTGGGGCACGCGAACAGCAGGAACAAGGCGGCACGGGAGAATCCCTTTCCGCTGGCGGAGAGCGAAGGGCTGAAGCCTCCGCCGGCTGGGCCGACGGAGCCAGTGGTTCCCGCGGGGCAGGTGGCGACGGAGGTGGAAGCGCCGATCACGTATAACGGGGCTACGCCGCGGTCCGAGGGGACGACAGAGGCGGGAAAGACCGCGAAGGCTGCAGCGGGAAAGAAGTCGCGGACTGCGACGCGGGCGCAACGGCGGGCGGATCGGAAGCATCATCGGGGGTTCCTTGGCAGCATTGGGCATTTCTTTGCTCGCCTATTCGGGCATAAGTAGCACTCAGATTTGCATTTGCGGGCGCCAGGCAGAAACACCGGGAATCGGCTGCCGCTTTGCGCTGCTGTAAAATGAGAATTCAGGCTTCTCCGAGGCGGCATTCGCTGCCAAACCAGGTCAAACAGACGTAAGGAGTCAGTTTTATGGCGATTCCCGCCACACAGATGCGCCCCGGCATGATCATCAAGCACAACGGCGAGTTGCATGCCGTTTTCAGCGTGGAGCACCGGACGCCCGGCAACCTGCGCGCCTTTATCCAGGCCAAGCTGCGCAACCTGCGCACGGGCGCAATGTTTGAGCACCGCTTCCGCTCGCCTGACCCGATTGACCGCGTGGTGGTGGACGAAGTGGCGATGGAGTTTCTCTACAACGACGGCGACGACTACTACTTTATGAACACGGAAAACTTTGAGCAGACGCACCTCAAGCGCGACACGCTGGGCGACGCGGTGGAGTACCTGACAGCGAATCTGCAGATCACGGTTTCGTTCTTGAGCTGCCGCAGACCGTGGAGCTGACCGTGGTGGAGACCGAACCAGGGCTGAAGTCGGCGACGGCGTCTTCGGTGACCAAGCCCGCGAAGCTGGAAACCGGGCTCACGGTGCAGGTGCCACCGTTCATCAACGAGGGGGAGAAGATTCGGGTGGATACGGCGGAAGGCGCTTATTTGAGCCGGGCTTAATTTTCTACGGAGTGAGAAGGTCTGACGGCGCGGCGGGAGCCGCGCCGTTTCTCTTTGTGGTGGAGCGCTGTTACTCTAAAAGCGCCGAAACATTATGGTTCGTCATTATCTGGTTCAGGGGCGCGTGCAGGGCGTCGGGTTCCGCTGGTTTGTGCACCGCGAAGCCGAGCCGCTGGGGCTGCGCGGCTGGGTGCGCAACACCGAGGACGGCCATGTGGAAGTGGTGGCCGCGGGCGAGCAGGCGCAACTGGAGTCGCTGGCTACGGCGCTGCGCCGGGGCTCGCGCGGAAGCCGCGTCGATGATGTGCTTATCCACGAGCTGAACGAAGAGGAAGGCGAAAACCTTGGATCATTCCACATTGAAGGAGCCTGGTAGCAAGCCCATGCAAACTCCCCATAAGGTGAACTGCGAGCCACTGAAATCGCTCGTGCGGACCGTGCCCGACTTCCCGAAGCCCGGCATTCTTTTTTATGACATCACGACGCTGCTCAAAGACAAGCAGGGATTTGCCAAGCTTATTGACGCGATGGCCGAGCACTACATTGAGCGCAAGGTGGACCTGGTGCTGGGGATCGAGGCGCGCGGGTTTATTTTTGGTCCGGCGCTGGCCTACCGGTTGAACGCGGGCTTTGTGCCGGTGCGCAAGCCGAAGAAGCTGCCGGCGCAGACCGTGCGCGTGACTTACGACCTCGAATACGGCAGCGACACGCTGGAGATTCACGAGGACGCTATCGAGGCCGGCCAGCGCATTGTGCTCGTGGACGACCTGCTGGCGACCGGCGGGACGATGGAAGCGACCGTAAAGCTGGTGCGGCAACTGGGCGGCGACATTGCCGGACTGGCGTTTGCGGTGGAACTGGATTTTTTGAAGGGGCGCGAGCGCTTCCCGGATATGGATGTGTTCAGCTTGCTGCATTACGACGAATAGGCCAGCGAAAGAAATCATGCGAAGGGGCCGGAACGATCCGGCCCCTTTCATTTGCGGCGGCGACAGATGCGGCTCAGGCGGCTTTGCGCTTCGAGAGGAAGTGCGCGATGAGCAGAATGACCGCGAGGATCAGCAGCAGGCGAAGCAGAAATCCCGCGACGTGGAAGACGACAAATGCGCCCACCCAGACAAGAAAGAGCACGAAAGCCAGCACCAGGAATTTGCTTTTGAACATTTGCACATGCTCCGGTCCAACTTTGGTGGGATGCGGGGCATCGCGGAGAGGCGGCGCGGATCCGCTACTTTGCCTCGGTCACGATAATGCGGTCGGCGGGTTTGAGGTAGCCTTTGCGGCGGAACCAGTCTTCCATGGCTGCGGTGAGGCGGTCGAGGGGGACGCGCAATCCGGCTTCGAGGAGGCCGTCGGCGACGGGGAGAGTGTCGTCGAAGACGGCGTCATTGGTGAAGTTGCGCATGGCGAAGTTGTCGATCCAGTGAATGGGGCAGGGTGCGGCGGAGGATTCGCCGGCGCGCTGGTATTCGACGTGGACCTTGCGCAGAAACATGCTTTTATTTTCTCGCACGGGGTCCGGCGGCGCGAATTTCCTCCGAAACGTTGAACTTGCGGAAGTTCTCTTCGAACTTTGAGGCGAGCAGAGCGGCCTGCGCGCCGTAGGCGTTCTTGTCAGCCCACATATTGCGGGGATTGAGAAGCTCGGCAGCCACGTTGGGGCAATGGGTGGGGATGTTGAGGCCGAAGGCGGGTTCGACGGCGTATTCGACCTGGGCGAGGGTGCCATCGAGGATGGCGTCGACGATGGCGCGCGTGATTTTCAGGCTCATGCGGTTCCCCACGCCGAATGCGCCACCGCTCCAGCCGGTGTTGACCAGCCAGCACTGGGTGTTGTGCTCCTGGAGGCGGCTGCCGAGCATCTCGGCATAAAGGCCGGGAGCGAGGGGCAGGAATGGAGAGCCGAAGCAGGCAGAGAACTCCGGCACGGGCTCGCTGCCGAGCCCGGCCTCGGTGCCTGCGAGCTTGGCGGTGTAGCCGGAGAGGAAGTGGTACATGGCCTGGTTGGGATTGAGGCGGGAGACGGGCGGCAGAACCCCGAATGCATCGGCGGCGAGGAAGAGCACGTTTTGGGGATGGCTGCCGAGGCCGGGAACCATGGCGTTTGCGATGAAGTCGATGGGGTAGGCCGCGCGGGTGTTCTCAGTAAAACGAACGTCCGTGTAGTCGGGCACGCCGGTGTGGGGGTCGATAACGACATTCTCTAGGACGGAGCCGAAACGGATGGCGCGGAAGATCTGGGGTTCCTTCTCCTCGGAGAGATCGACGCACTTAGCGTAGCAGCCGCCCTCGAAGTTGAAGACGCCGTCCCGGCTCCAGCCGTGCTCGTCGTCGCCGATAAGGCGGCGGGCGGGGTCGGCGGAGAGCGTGGTCTTGCCGGTCCCGGAGAGTCCAAAGAACAGGGCGGTATCACCGTCTGTGCCCATGTTGGCCGAGCAGTGCATGGGGAAGACGTTGCGTTCCGGCAGCAGGTAGTTCATAACGCCGAAAATGGACTTCTTCATTTCTCCGGCATATTTGGTGCCGCCGATGAGGATGATGCGGTCAGTGAAGTCGGTAATGATGAAGGTGCCGGACTTGGTTGCATCGCGCAAGGGCACGGCTTCCAGCTCCGGGGCGGCGATAATGGTGAACTGCGGTGCGTAACCCTCCACTTCAGCCGCGGCAGGCCGCACGAAAAGCTGCTTTACGAAGAGCGCGTGCCAAGCGTACTCGCAGATAAATCGTGTGGAAAGCCGGTAGTTCGGGTCGGTGCCGGAGTAGAGGTCCATGACGTAAAGGTCACGCTCGGCCATGTGCTCGTAAACGCGATCGAGGAGGGCGCGAAAGTGCTCGCGGGGAAAGGGCTGATTGACCTTGCTCCAGTGGACTTTGCCGCGCGTGGCGTCGTCCTCCACGATGAACTTGTCGCGGGGCGAGCGTCCGGTGCGGGCCCCTGTGTGCGCGACGACGGCGCCGTTTGCGGCCAAGGTGGCTTCACCGCGGGCGATTGCGGCTTCCACCAGTTGCGGGGTAGACAAATTGCGGTGAACGTGTGGACCTTCGACCAGCTTTCTGAGATCGCGGGTAACCGTGATCGCTCCCATGCAGAGTGGCTCCTTGAATACGGCGAACCGAGTATTGTGCCATTCGGCGATGCGAGGTGGCAAAAACGAAAATGCGCCCGCAGGGGGCGCATGGGTGTGAATTCTCGAATCCGCGGGATTAACAAACTATGTGGTCAGGCCGGAAGTTGCTCGTCGAGGCGGGGAACGAGGGTGGGTAAATTCCTCGTATGTCCGACCTCGCGAAGGACGATTTCGACGTTGGCGAGGACTTCTTCCATGGTCATGGTGTACATTTCACGGCCGCTGTCGTAGCCAGACTCAACAATCTGCTTGAGATAGAGGCCGGCCGCCTGCGCGGCGAGCTGATCGGTAATGACCTTACTGGTGCGCTTCTTGTGCTCGACCCATGCGGAGTAGGGCATGGCGATCCACACGGGGCGACCGCTAACGTCAAAGCGAACATCCACGGCGTCAGCGTGGCGGGTGGAGATGGCAACGATGTTGGCCCTCCAGCGGCAGTGGAGAGTTTCCTGGGTCCAGCGGTCAGTAGCGGAAAAGTTCTCGTACATGGCTGTGATTAGCCTAAATGGGTTGGGGGCGGGTCATCAAATGCCGGAGCGGGTCTGAGAGGGATGGTCGCCGAATTGGACCGGCGGCAGGCAACCTTTTCAGACGGGGCGAAGACGGTGGAGGTGAATCTCAATAAAAAATAAAAAATAAAAAAACCGTATTCCTGCTCCGCTCTTTTTGCGTCAAAGATAGGTAATTCTGATGAGCCGAAAAGGCCGACTTTCTAGTACAGAAAGGGGAGATGCAATGAAGAAGCAGGATACTGCCACCCGGATCTATCGTGAGAAGTTGCTTGAGCAAAAGGCTCGGGTAGAACGCTCGGTTCTCTCCGCGGTGCAAGAGGGACGGAAGTTGGACACGGACGACATACTCGACCCCGCGGATCAGGCGGTGATGTCGTATCAACGGGAACTGATGTTTAGCCGGGGGACAAATGAGCGGACACACCTGTCGCTGATCCGGCTGGCACTGGAGCGGATCCATGAGGGTACGTATGGTGAATGCCTGATGTGCGGCGACGCGATCAGCCCGAAGCGGTTGGAGGCGGTTCCTTGGACACCATACTGCATCCGCTGCCAGGAGAAGGTCGAGAATGGCGAAGTCGAGGAAGAAGAGCGGGCCGCCTGAAGACGATCAAGTCCCCGCCCGAAATCGGACTATGAACCTGATGCTCGGAACAGGTGGAAGCCCACAGGATCCGGTGATGGCTCTACCTGCCGCCATCACCGTTCCGTAAGGCTCTGGTCGAGCGGGCAGGGCGATTTCACAGTGGGAGGGGCCATCCGGCGAGCGGCCCGCAACGTTCTCGCCGGGGAGCCAGCCGCTCTGATAAACTCTGATTGACAAGGCAGAAGCAGCACGGAAGCCCCAGGACGGGTACCGCAGCCTTCGCCTGGCAGCCCGCCTTGAAGGATTTCTGAAGAACCCGTGGACACACAAACACGCCATGCGCTGAAGCACGACCGCTTCGTAGATACGACGAACGCCACCCTCGATTGGGCCTCGGAGAATCGGGGCACGCTGATTCGCTACGGAATCATTGCTCTTGCCGTGATCGCCCTGATTATTGCCGGGATCTGGACCTACAGCGTGCGCCAGAAGAAGGCGCAGAATCTGCTTGGGCAGGCGCTCTCAATTTATGAGACGCCGCTGCGGGTACCGGACGTGCCCGCCGACGAGCAGCAGGGGAGCTTTGACAGCTCCTCGGCGCGGGCGAAGGCTGCTTATCCGCTATTTGAAAAGGCCGCAAATCAATACGGTTGGCTGCGCGCCGGCGAAGACGCCCGCTACTTTGCGGGGCTCGCGGACATGGATATGGGCGATCAGGCTAAAGCGGAGGCAGAATTGAAAAAGGCCGCCAAGGCGCATGATCGCAACATTTCGGCACTGGCGCAGATGGCTCTGGCGAGTCTCTACGCGCAGACCAATCGCAATTCGCAGGCAATTGATATTTACAAGAAGCTCATCAAGAACCCCACGATCACTGTGCCTGCCAGCTCCGCGCAGCTTGCGATGGCGGGATTGTATGCCAACACCGCTCCGGAAAAGGCGAAGGAGATCTACGCCGAGGTGAGGGACCACGACAGCAAGACAGCCGCCGGGCAAATTGCGGCCGAGGAACTGCAAAAACTGAAGTAAGCGACGGGACGAAAGCGAGGGGCCGCGGATTCAATGATCCGCGGCCTTTTTGATGCGCGCCGGGCGGGAGGAGCATCAGCCGGCAGGGGTGACCGCGTCGGGCTGATCAGCCTCAACTGCGATATGGATGCGCGGCACCTGAAGCATCGTCTGGTGGATGAGGCATCGATGCACCGCGCGCTCCATAGCTTGGATTTGCTCGGCGGTCAGGGGGACGGGGCTCTTGACGTGGATGGTGAAATTACCAAGGCGGGCGGGCTCACGGAGTTTCTCAGCTTCCACGCTGACTTCGACGCCGGTGTCAGCTAGTTTGCGGATGGCCAGGTACTGCGCCGCGTAAAAGGCGGCGCAGGAGCCCAGAGCGGCGAGGAAGATCTCCGGTGGAGTCATGGCCGAGTTATCGCCGCCGGACTCGACGGGCTGATCGGTTTCAATGATGTGTTCGCGCGCCTTCATGGTGAACTTCATTTTTCCGGTGTGCAAAACTTTGATTTCCATGGTTCCCTCATTTTCGCGATTGGCCGCCGGGGCGCAGAATCGCGGTTGCTATGTTTCGTCACCCAGCTCGTCGCCGCAGGTGGCTGGATCTTCCTGGGTTGCGCGCGAGGCCTCGAGCATCTGCATACAAACCGGGCTGACTTTCCGCAGCCACTGCCGCGGTTCGCTGTCAGCGGGCCATGCTTCGAGGGCCAGCCATGCGCGGAGCAGCGTGACCGCTAGGCAGATTTCGGCATCAGGACGGCCTGATTCGACGCGAAACATCTGCCAGTAGACCGCGTCGTAGAGCTGTTCCGGGGTCATTTTTGCGGGCCGCGGGATTTTCTTGCCAGTCGCCACTGCGATTACCTCGACGCAACCACCATCCAGGAGAATTGGCCGACGTGGCCCATGGCCTGTGGGTTAAGGCCGGCGATTTCCATCTCGCGCGCGCAACTTTCCACGCTGAGGCGGTGATCGAGCGGCGGCCCAGCCACGCGTTCCACGTCCGGGCGCCAGTCCAGAATGGCGAGCCTGCCGCCGGGTTTAAGGATGTGCGCGGCCTCGGCCAGAACCACCACGCGATCCGGAAACTCATGCCATACGTTGGCCATGAAGACTAGGTCGCAGGATTTGCGGGGCAGGGTCGTGGCTTGGGCCTCGGCATACACCATCTGGATATTGCTGATGCCAGACGCTTCCATCTTCCTGCGAATCCAGTCGAACATTTCGGCTTGCGCATCGACGGCGATGACGAGTCCGGTGTTACCGGCGCGCTCCGCCATGGGCAATGAAAAGTAGCCGGTGCCGGCGCCGATGTCGGCAATGACATCACCCGGAACGATGTTCAGCAGGGCGAGCACTTCGTCGGGCGGGAGCCAGCGCAGGCGCTCCGGATCTTCCAGCCGGTGCGCCTGGGCGGCCGGAAAGCGGCGATCATGCATTACCGCCCGCCTTCGCTGAGCGGCCCGGCTCGGGGAGTTTCAACATGCGCAGCACGACCATCATGGGGCACCAGTTGGTGAAAGCCGACTGGAAGAGGTTCAGCCCCACAAAGGCAGTCAGGAGATACCAATATTCTGACACCCAGTAGCCCAGTGCCAGCGAAGCCAGCACAACAATTCCAGCGATCATACGCAATGCGCGTTCAACCGTCATGACGAGTCTCCTTATTCAAATCAGTTGGTAAACAGATGTCCTCTTCCGGCCCCTTACGGTTGCGGTTGAGCATGTAATAGATGATGGGAATGGCCGGCCACGAAAGGAAAGTGGAGGCGACCGTTCCGGCGATGAGGGACAATCCCAGTCCCTGGAAGATGGGGTCGGGAAGAATGACGGCGCCGCCCACGATGACGCCGGCCGCGGTGAGCAGGACGGGGCGCAGCCGCACGGCGCCGGCATCGATGACGGCCTCGTTGAGCGGCATGCCCTCTGCGAGGCGCAGCTCAATAAAGTCGACAACGAGGATGGAGTTGCGGACGATGATGCCGGCTCCGGCAATGAAGCCGATCATCGACGTCGCGGTGAAGAACGCGCCGAGGATGGCATGGGCGGGCAGAATGCCGACGAGCGTAAGCGGAATGGGCGCCATGATCGCCAACGGCGCCGTGAAGGACTTGAACCATCCGACGACGAGGACGTAGATGAGGACGAGCACGGCGGCAAACGCGAGGCCGAGATCGCGGAAGACTTCCAGGGTGATCTGCCATTCACCGTCCCACTTGACGGAGTAGTGCTGGGTGAGGGATGGCTGCTCGGCGTTGTAGATCCCGAGCTTGTATCCGTCGGGCGTCTTCAGCTTGTTGAGGGCATGATTCATCCTGAAGATGGCGTAAACGGGGCTTTCTTCGCCGCCGGCGACGTCGCCGGTAACGTAGACCACTCGCTTGAGGTTCTTGTGGTAGATATCGGGCTGCAGGGTGGTGTGTTCCACGTCCACGAGTTCGCGGAGTGATACCAGGGAGCCGTCAGAGCCGCGCAGCTTGATATTTTCGAGCGCGTTGACGGAGGAGCGATCGGGACGCGAGAGCTCGACCATAGTGGGAATCGGCTCGCGCGCGGAGGGCACATGCAGCAGGCCGGCCTCCATGCCGGAGGTAGCCATCTGCAGCGTTTCTGCCACCTGCGCCACGCTGATGCCGTGGAGTGCGGCCTTGGCCTGGTCGACATGCATCACCACTTCGGGCTGCGGATGCTGCATGTACCAGTCGGTATCGACGACGCCGCTGGTGTGCTCGAAGATGTGCTTGATCTTGCGGGCGACCTCGATCTGTCCCTTGAGATGCGGCCCATAGACTTCGGCCACCAGGGTCTGCAGCACCGGTGGGCCGGGCGGAACCTCGGTGACGGCGATGCGGGCGTTGTATTTCGCGGCAATCTTGTCGAGGCCGGGGCGCAATTGTTTGGCGATTTCGTGACTCTGTTCGCTGCGCTCATCCTGCGGCAGCAAGTTGACAGCAATCTCGGCATCATTCACCTGATGGCGGAGATAGTAGTGTCTCACCAGCCCATTGAAGGTATAAGGCGCGGCAGTGCCGGAGTAGATCTGATAGTTGAGCACCTGCTTTTGCTCGCCAAGATATGCGCCCATGGCCTGGGCCGCGCGAGTGGTCTGCTCGAGCGTAGTGCCCTCGGGCATGTTGACGACAACTTCGAACTCGCTCTTGTTGTCGAAGGGGAGCATCTTGACGAGGACCGCTTCGAGGGGAACGAGCGCGGCTGCGGCAACAAGCAGAATTGCGACGGAGCCGAGAAATATCCAGCGCCACTTTGGTTTCTCAATCAGCGGGCGCATGACGCGGCGATAGAAGCGGGTGATCGCGCTTTCCTTTTCCGGTTCGAGGGTACGCGCACCCTCGAGGTGCTTGCGGCCCAGCAGGCGCTTGGCCGCCCACGGCGAAACGATGAAGGCAACGCCGAGGGAGAAGATCATGGCGATGGACGAGCCGACAGGAATGGGCCGCATATACGGGCCCATGAGTCCGCGCACGAAGGCCATGGGCAAAATGGCGGCAATGACCGTAAAGGTAGCCAGAATGGTGGGGTTGCCGACTTCGTCGACGGCTTCGACCGCAACCTCATGGAGCGGGCGCCGGCAGTTGGCCGGCATGCGGAAGTGTCGCACCATGTTTTCAACCACAACGATGGCGTCGTCGACGAGGATACCTATGCTGAATATGAGCGCAAACAGGGTTACGCGGTTGAGCGTATAGCCCATCAGATAGAAGATGGCGAGGGTAAGGGCCAAGGTGACAGGAATGGCAAGCAGCACGACGCCGGACTCGCGCCATCCCAGAAAGATCGCGATCAGAATGGTAACCGTAATGGTTGCAATGAAGAGGTGCTCGAGCAGCGTGTCGGCTTTTTCCTTGGCGCTCTTACCATAGTTGCGGGTCGTGGTGACCTGGACATCATTGGGCAGTTTAACGCCCCGCAACTGCGCCACGCGTTTGAGCGCTTCATTGGCGATGACGGTTGCATTTGTGCCCTTGAGCTTGGCCACCGTGATGGTGACGGCCGGATACTCATGGGCCGCGCCATTGGCGGCGCTGCGGACGGTGGTGCCGAAAAGCACGTAGTCATGCGGGTCGGCGGGGCCGTCCTGCAGCTTGTCCGCGACATCGCGCAGGTAGACGGGCCGGTTATTCGCGACGCCCACCACGACGTTGCCGAGGTCGTCCGCATCCCGGAAGAACTGGCCGGCGTCGACGCGAATCTCCTGGTTACCATCGGCAAACTGCCCGGCCTGTGTACGGGCGTTGGCCGCCTTGAGCCGTGTCACCACCATATCGGGAGAAATGCCGAAAGCCGCCAGCTTGGAAGTGCTAAGAATGACGCGCATTTCGCGAGGCTGCCCGCCGATGACGTGGGTCTCGGAGACATCGGGAATCTGGCGGATGGAGTGCTGGATTTCATCTGCCATCTGGCGCAACTGGTAGCCGTTGTAATTTTGCCCCCAAAGCGTGAGCGTGAGGATGGGCACATTGTCAATCGAACGCGCTTTGACGATGGGCTGCGAGACGCCGGGCGGCATGATGTCCCTGTTGGCGAAGAGCTTGTTGTAAACATTGACGAGCGCCTGCTGCTCGGGATAGTTGACGTCGAAGCGGACGATCACGAGGCTCTGGCCGGGGCTTGACGTGGAGTAGACGTACTTGACCCCGGGGATCTGGTGCATGAGGTTTTCAATCGGATTGGTGACGCGCTCTTCGACCTCTTTGGGGGTGGCGCCGGGCATGGCGGTCATCACGTCGAGCATGGGGACCATGATCTGGGGGTCCTCTTCGCGCGGGATATTCGCGATGGCGATGAAGCCCAGGAAGAGCGAAGCCAGCACCAGCAGAGGCGTCAATTTCGAGTCGAGGAAATGCTGCGCCAGCATGCCTGCGAATCCGCGCGGCTTGGTTCCTTGCTGCCCGTCGGCCTTATTGGGAATCAGAGTCATTACTGAACCTCAATCCGTCTGCCTGCGAGATCACGATCGCCGGGTTTGTTGACCAACTGTTCTCCTGCGGTAAGCCCTGAGAGGACCACGATGTCGTTGCCATGCCGGTGGCCGAGGGTAACGTAGCGCAGCTGCGCCACGCCATTCGCATCGAGCGCATACACATAGGACAGCGAACCGCGCTCGATCACCGCCGACTGAGGCGCCAGAATCACGGATCGGGAGGCTCCGGGAAACTCCGCGGTCGCATACATGCCGGGCCGCATGTCGGGCCGATGCGGCAGGTCGAGCTTGAGCAGGAAGCTGCGGCTGGCGGGATCGGCCGCGGGCACAATTTCGGCCACGCGGCCTGTGATCGTCTGAGTGACGCCGTCGACCGTAACGGGCATCTGCATGCCGAGCTGAACCGAACCGATGAGCGACTCATCCACGGAGGCATAGAGCTGGAGGGGACCGTCGCGGTCAATCTGAAGGATGGGCATACCGGGGGTGGCGAGCGTGCCGGGATCGGCCATGCGAGCGGTTACGGTGCCGTTGTAGGGTGAGCGAAGTTCGGTGTAGCCGAGCTGCGTACGCGCGGAGGCGACGGCGGCGCGGGCCTCGGCGGCCTGCGCGTTGAGCGCGCGCACCTGGAGCTCGGCGGCCTGTGCATGTCTCTCCACGACGTCAAACTCCTGCGGGCTGACGCTGTTTTGCCGCCTGAGCATTTCGTAACGATGCAAGGTGCTTTTTGCCAGAGCGGCGTTGGTGGCGGCGGCCTGCTGCTGCATTTCCACGGCCTGCCGCGCGGAGATGGCCTGGCTAAGGCCGGCATGCATGGCTGCGCTGTCGAGGAGCACCAGCACCTGGCCGGCGCGGACCCGGTCACCGGCATGGACCAGTACCTGGGTGATGGTGGCCGGGACCTGGGCGGAGATGGTCGCGGTCTCCTTGGCGTGCACTGTGCCGGTGATGGGAATGCCCTGCGGCAGCTGAGCCTCGATGGTCTTTACGAGGGAAGCCTGGACCACAGGCGGGGTCGCGTGCACGGCGGGCCCGGGGCGCGTGCATCCGGCCAGCAAAACCGGCACGGCAGACAGGAGAATGAGCATCGGTCGATTCATTGCAAAGCCTCCGCCGCGGCGGGCGTGAGGTTTCCCGTCGCGTACATCAGTTGGGTGTAGGTCACCGAGTTGCCGTAGACGGCGCGCCAGTAGTCGATCTGGCTGCGGCGCTGGGCATCTTCGGCGCGCAAAAGGTCGGTCATGGTGGCGAGCCCGGCGTGGTAGCGATTGCGCAGGATTCGCAGGCTCTCGGCAGCCTGGGCCATGGCGGCCCTGGCCGTTTTCACTTGCAGTTCAGCGGTGCGATGGGCGGTCCAGGCCTGCTCCACGGCGAGGCGGATCTGCTGCTCGCCGGCCAACTGCTGGGCTTCTGCCTGCTGCTGTTTGGCTTTGGCGGCCAGCAGGCGGGCGCGCTTGCCGAGGGGCAGGATGTCGAGCTTGAGCTGAACACCGGCGACCCAGTTGTTGCCGCCATTGCCGGCGAACGTGTTCCGGTCGGTTTCCCAGTTGCCATAGGCGTCGATCTGCGGGAGAAAGTCAGTGCGGGCCGCGGAGATCTGTTCGCGCTGGGCGGCGTTCTGCTGGCGCAGGGCGTTCAGATCGGGGCGGGTTTTGAGCGCCTCGTCAATGTCCTTTTCGAGCGCGGTGGGCGGATAGATGCGCGGCGGCATGGGCGCAAGATGTTGACGGGGGATGGGGTTGACGCCCATGGCGGCCTCGAGGCCGGCCCAGGCGGTGTCCACATCGCCCTGTGCGGCGATGGTTTGCTGCTCGCGCTCGGAGAGGTTGACCTGTGCGGCGAGCAAGTCGGATTGAACGGCGAGGCCAGCATGGACGCGGGTCTGGGCGTCGCGCAGCAGCGCATCGGCAGTCGCCTGCTCATGCTGCGCCACGCTGAACCGCCGTTGCGCGTAAAGCTCGGACTGGTAGGCAGCAACGACGCGGAGGATGATGCGCTGGTTGGCATCTTCGCCCATGGAGGCCGCGCTGGCCTCGTAGTCCCTCGCGCTCCGGATGCGTTTTTCGGTGCCGAGCCAGTCAAAGAGCAACCACTGGCCGTTCAAGCGCGTGGCGAAGTTGCCGATGGGCGCAGGCTTGTTGAGCTCATCGAGGGCAAAATTCTGCTGGGTGAAGCGCTGCTGGCGGAGGCGGGTGCCAAAGGCGTAGACGGGATCGTTTCCACGCGAAATATCCTCCGTAAAGCCAAGCTGCGGCAACAACGCGGTGCGGGCCGCTTCGAGGCCGGCCCTGGCGGCGTTTTGCTCGGCGTGAGCCAGCGCGGCGGCGGGATTTTTCCCGAGCGCCGTATCGATGGCCTGCCGCAGCGTCAATTGATCTTGCGGCGGGGCCTGCTGCCCGGCTGCCCGCGGCGGCCCCACGATGGCTGCAAGCGAGACGGCTCCGGCCAGCAAAAACAACCACCCGTGCGTCTGAAATTTTTTCCTCATTCCTGGTTGCCTTTCCCGATGTCTTCACCCGATAAAAGACACTGGGCGGCAAAAGCGTTACAGGAATTGCAAAGATTCTTTCCTCGAGGGATGGAAGCCGGGGATAGGAGTTTGCTGAAAAGCGCGTCGAAGCCCCGGGGGAAGGGCAGCCTATGCTGCAAGGGCTCAGGGATCTGAGTCACGGATCCGGGGAATTCCGTGCCAAGACCCTGTTTTTCAATGAGCTCCTAGGGGTTGATCGCCGGCGGGGCTTCACCGTTCTTGAGTAGGCGCAGATATTCTTCAGCGAGCGTGCGGCGCAGCGACTGGCCCATTTCGCTATCCATGGGGATCTTGAGGGCGCGGCTGCGGTCAATGGCGGCCTTGAGTTCGCGGATGAAAGCCAGGCACGCGGGGCAGGCCTCGATATGGGTCTTCATCTGGTCGCAGGTCTTCGGTTCGAGGCGCCCATCCATGTACTCCGAGAGGTTGGCAAAGATTTCCGTGCAGCCGGGACCGCGTTTCGGCCGGGGAGAGTCCTTGGATTTCGCCTTTTGGGACTCCGATTTTTGTTGCAGGCCGCGCAGCTTTTTGTCCATCTCCTGGCGGAGCAGCAGGCGGGCGCGGTGCAGGCGGACGCGCACGGTGGCGGGCTTGAGGTCGAGCACGGCGGCGACATCGTCGGTGTCCAGTTCTTCCATGTCGTGCAGCACGAGCACAATGCGGTATGGGGGCGGAAGCTCGAGCACAGCGGCGTGGACCATCTGGTGATCTTCCTGATGGAGGGCCTGCTCTTCGGGGGTTGCGGTGGCGGAGGCGAGGAGCTGGGCCATCTCGGCGTCGCCGGGCATCAGGTCTTCCAAAGCGACCGACCTGGTGTAGGAGTGACGCTTGCGGCTACGCCAACAGCGATTGCGGGCCGCCGTATAGAGCCATACGGAGAGCGCGCGCGAGTCGTTGATTTTGGCCAGGTGGGGCAAGGAGCTGACGAGCACCTCCTGCATGGTGTCTTCGGCGTCCTCGCGATGGCCGCAGACCTTCATGCTGAAGGAGAAGACGGCGCCCTGGAGCAGCTTGAGCGCAGCCTGTACATTGGCCGGGTCCGGCTTCTTGAGCAGGGCAATGGCCTGGTTGAGATCGGAACGCATGCGGATTGCGACTCGGTCCTTTGCAGACAGGTTTTCTACCAGTGTAGAGCGGATCTGCGTCTGGCCTTCTCCATCCGTCCTGGGAAGGTGCGGCTTTTGCGGCCGCGAAGACGATCCGGATTGAATCTGCTTCGGCATACAGCTACAGGAAATCCACTTTGGCGTGCATGACAGTTCCCGAGGCCCGGCCACTGCCGCCAGATGCGCGCAAATCTCCGCAGCAGCTCTCTCTAAAGGTTGCCGCAACGGTTCCGCAAAGATGTGACGGGCGTCACGAGCGCGGCCCCGGCCTGAGAGCGCATAGGAAAGAAAACGGGACCCGCTCATGCTGCGGATCCCGTTTGGTTTCGATTTGATTCAGGAAAAGGCTAGGGTTGCTGGTTACTGAGCGAAGGCGGAGCGTCGGCCGGAGCCGCGCCCCAGTGTTTGTTCGGCGTGGAACCGAGGTCGAAGTGGAGCGTGCCGCCCTTGCTGATGCTCTGGAACCAGATCCAGTTTTTGGCGTGGGCGTGTCCATCGAGCTTAACGCTCTGGATGTATTGGTTGGCTTCCGGATTCGGCGAAGTTTCAATGGTGAAGGTCTTGCCCGTGTAAGGAGCCTCAAGGTGGATCTGGACCTGGGAGAAGAGCGGACTCACCAGCTCATAGGCGCGGCTGGCGGGATCCACGGAGTAAAATCCCATCATGCTCATGACGGCCCAGGAGGACATTTCGCCGGCATCGTCATTGCCGGGGATGCCGTTGGGGTTGTCAGGATAATTCTCGTTGAGCACCCGTCGGACAACTTGCTGGGTCATCCACGGCTCGCCGGAGAAGTTGAACTCGAAGGGGGCTTCGAGATCGGTTTCGTTGTAGGGGTTGTAGTATTGCGGATACCATCCCGGCTTGCTGTAGCTGAAGAAGTGGGTCAGGCGCTGGTTGAAGGTATCGCGACCGACGGCCTTGATGACCCAGGCGAGGTCGGCGGGCGCGAACCACTGATAGTGCCAGCCGGAGCCTTCGATGAATCCGTCGCCCTTCTTCGGATTAAACGGGGTGAGCCATTTGCCGTCGGCATTGCGGGGCCGAAACATGCGGTCGGCCGGATCGAAGACGTTGCGGAAGTAGAGAGCGCGGTCGTAGAGCGTGCGGGCCGCGTGGTCCTTGCCGAGGTCCTTGGCCAGATCGTAAAGGGAGGCGTAGGCGATGGCATCTTCCTGAATCTGCGAGACAGAACCATAGCCGATCTTGTTATTCGGCACATAATGGATGGTGTTGATCCACTTCATGCCGACCTCGCCCTGGTAAGGGCTGCCGCGCGGCGGCGCTTGGGTGGCATCCTTGTACATGCCCTGCCAGCCGGCCTTGATGTCGAAGTTGTGAATGCCGTCGAGCCAGGCGGTGGCCAAGACAATGGAGAGCGGACTGCCGGCCATGACGTTGGTATATTGGTTGATCTGGGGCCAACGGCCGATCCAACCGCCCTGCTGATACATGAGCACGATGGACTGGGCGATGTCCGCCATGCGCTGCGGCTCCAGGAGCGCGACGAGGGGCATTTCACTGCGGTAAATATCCCATCCGGAGAAGTTGTCGTAAATGTTGTGTCCGGGGGCGACCTGGTGAATTTTGCCGTCGAAGCCAAGGTAGCGGCCATCGGCATCGTTGAAGATGCTGGGAATCAGCAGGCTGTGATAGAGCGCGGTGTAGAAGACGGTCTTCTGTCGGGGGGTGCCGCCGGTGACGTCGATGACACCGAGAGCCTTGTTCCAGGCATCTTTCGCCTGATTGCGGATCTGCGAGAAGGATTTGCCGGCGGCCTCGGCGGCGAGGTTATCTTCCGCGCCCTTCAGGTCGACATAAGAGATGCCGATCTGCACGGTGACTGTGGTTGACGCGGCGCTGGAAGGCCAGGAAACATAGGCGCCCACCTGACGGTCCATGCTGGCCTGTGTTTCTTCGCGACTGCCGGGGGTGAGCTTTGCGGGTGCGCCGTCACCGTAGCCGGACCATGTGCCGTATTTGGCGAAGGGCCGGCTGAACTTCATCACGAAGTAGACGGTGTAGGGCCGGTTGCTGCCGCAGAAGGTGAGATTGGTTACGCCGCCCTCGACCTCATCATTACCCACCACATGCACATCGGCGCCGACGGTCTGGTTGAGGGTGTGGCTGATGGGGACCAGAAGGTTGGCCGGCTTGCCGGCGGGGAAAACGAGTTTGGCTTCGCCGGTGCGGTCGGTGGCGGTGAGCGCGGCACGCACGCCCCAACGCAGCAGATCTACCTCGTAGTACCCGGGCGAGGCTTTCTCGTGCTGATGCGAGTAGGGCGACTCGAATTCGGAGATCTGGGTTTCCACCGGGCCAGTGGTCGGCTGGAAGAAGACTTCGCCTTCATTGTTGCAGCCGACGCCACTCATGTGCGTCATGCTGAAGCCCTGAATGTCCTTGTCGTAGTAGTGGTAGCCGAAGCCGCCGTCTTCCGTATCGGGGCTGAGCTGCACCATGCCGAAGGGCATGGAGGGACCGGGGAAGAGATTTTCGCTCGAACCGGGGCCGGTGCCGGTGCCGATCATCGGATTCACATACGAAGCGTTGCCCGCGGCCGTTTGCGCGAAGGCTCCGGTGGTGAGGACGGCAAAACTCAGCGCCAAGGCAACCGAGCGCAATGAGTGCAGGGATATTGCTGGTGCTGCCGAGCGAGCGCGCCCGGGCGGGCGGCGCAGCCTTGAATGAATGCCTGCTATCTGCATGGGCATCTCCTTCTCATGTTGACGTTCGGAACTACGGATTGATGGAGCAGTTCAGGTGCTGAATCTGTGTGAAATCAAGAGCAAGGTAACGATACCACAAGCGATTGGCGACTGGACACGCCGCCCGGCTCAAGGCGCGACCGAAAGCCGGGCGGGCACGATGGTGCCGGACGCGACGGAGGCCTGCTCACCGTGACCGCCGTCACATCCTGCCGAAGCAGGAGCCTTGATGATAGGGAGTTGTATCCTTCTCCGCCGTTTCAGATCGACACAGCACGAAAGGGCCTTACAGAAAGGCCTAGTTCCTTTTTGTAACCCGCTTTGGAAACGGGAAATGGCAGCTTGCATGCGGCGCTTGCGAGATTGATTTCACCGCAGGCAGGTAAATCTCCCAACGAAGTGAGTCATGAAGTGCATCAGACATTGAACAAGTATCCGGTAATTATTCAGGGCGGCATGGGCGCCGGTGTTTCCAACTGGAGGCTGGCGCAGGCGGTATCGCTGCAGGGGCAGCTCGGCGTTGTTTCCGGTACCGCACTGGATCATATCCTTGCGCGAAGGCTGCAGGATGGCGACCCCGGCGGGCACATGCTGCGGGGGCTGGAGGCGTTTCCCTTCCCGGCGATGGCCGAGCGCATCTACAAGGAGTACTTCGTCCCCGGCGGCAAGGCTCCCCATGCGCCGTACCGTGCCAGCACGCTGCACACGAAAGACAATCCGCGTGAACTGGTGGAGCTGTGCATCGTGAGCAACTTTGTGGAGGTGTACCTGGCGCGCCAGGGACATGAGAACCCGGTTGGCATCAACTACCTGGAGAAGATTCAACTGGCACATCTGCCCACCATCTACGGGGCCATGCTGGCCGGGGTGAGCTATGTTCTGATGGGCGCGGGGATTCCGCTGAAGATCCCGGGTGTGCTCGACCGGCTGGCGGAACATCATCCGGTGGAATATCCGCTGAATGTAAGCGGAGCGCGCGAGGGCGAGAGCCACCTGATGCGCTTCGATCCGGCGGAATATATGGATCACCCACTGCCGCCGTTGAAGAGGCCAAAGTTCCTGGCGATTATTTCGTCGAATACATTGGCGGCCACAATTCTGAAGAAGGCCAACGGCAAGGTGGACGGGCTGATTATCGAAATGCAGAAGGCCGGCGGGCACAACGCGCCGCCGCGCGGCAGGCTGCAACTGAGCGAAACCGGTGAACCCATATACGGGGAGCGCGACACGGTGGACATTCGCAAGCTGACGGAATTGGGCGTGCCGTTCTGGTTGGCCGGCGGCTACGGTCACCCGGAGAAGGTGAAGGAAGCGCTGGAACAGGGCGCTACCGGAGTCCAGGTGGGAACGGCATTCGAGTTTGCAGAGGAGTCCGGGCTGCGGGCCGACTACCGGCAAGCGCTGCTTGCCAAGGCGAAAGAGGGTCAGGCGCAGGTGTTTACCGACCCACTGGCATCGCCGACGGGCTTCCCTTTCAAAGTCGCCCGGCTGGAAGGCACGTGCTCTGAGCCGGAGTCGTACCGCGCCCGGCCACGGATTTGCGATGTGGGCGAGCTGCGCGAGGCCTATCGCACGCCGGAGGGGGGAGTGGGCTACCGCTGCGCCGCCGAACCGGAGACTTTGTACCTGTCAAAGGGCGGAGACTCCGGTGAAGCCGCGGGCCGGAAGTGCGTCTGCAACGGCCTGCTCGCGAATATCGGCCAGCCGCAATCCAGAAACGGCGGCAGGATCGAACTGGGACTGGTTACGGCCGGCGACGAGTTGAGCTCGATCGGGCGGTTTCTGCCGGAACACCAGTCGAATTACACCGCCGCCGATGTGATTGCGAAGCTGCTGGAGGGCTGCGTGTAAGGCGTTTGGGCCGGCGGGAGGGTTGCCCCTATATTTCGTACGTGCCTGGCCTCGGGCCCGTTCCGACCGCGTGGGGTTCGCTCTGCTGCTGCGACGCGAATGCCGGAAGCAGCCATTTCCGGTACATTGGCATGTGCCCGCGCACAGCCTCAAAGTACACGCGGCGCATTTCGCTGGTGAGGGGACCGATTTCTCCATCTTGCACCGGGCGATGATCCACGCGAACGACCGGCCCAATTCCTACGGCCGTACCGGTGAGGAACAACTCTTCGCAAAGGTAGAGCTCGCTCCGATCGATGGGGCGTTCCACCACTTCCAGCCCAAGCTGGTGGCGAGCGAGGTCGATCACGGAATCGCGGGTGATGCCTTCGAGCACGTTTTCAGTGATCGAAGGGGTGATGAGCCGGTGTTTGCGCACCATGAAGATATTGCAGGTAGCGCCCTCGGCGACATGACCGCTCTCGTTGAGCAGCAGTGCTTCGTCAAATCCTGCGCGGCGCGCGTCGTCGCTGGCGAGCACGCTGTTAACGTATGCTCCGCAGATCTTGCCGCGGGCGGGGATGGCATTGTCGTCAATCCGGCGCCAGGAGCTGACGCCGGCGTGCAGTCCCTTGTCGGGCAGATATGCCCCAAAGGGCAGCGCCACCAGGGCAAAGGCATCTTCGTCGTCGGTGCGGACGCCGACCCGCTCCGCGCACTTGTAGGCAATCGGGCGGATATAGATATCTGTTCGGAAGGAGTTGCGGCGGGCCAGTTCCAAAGTGATCTCGCACAACTGCTCGGCCGATTGGGGAACGTGGATGCGAAGGATTCCGCAGTTCTGCTTCCAGCGCTCGAAGTGCTCACGCGGCCTGACGAGGAAGAGCTGCTGCTCGGCGTGATTCCAATAGCCGCGAATGCCCTCGAAGACGCCAGTGCCATAGTGGAGCGCATGCGTGAGGATCCCTACTTGCGCTTCGCGCAGTGGGACATAGTTTCCACGAAAATAGACGATCAGATTCGGATCCACTTCAGCTTTCATGACACAACTCCTTGCGCGATTCGCGCAGCAGCTCGCGGCCGCGCGCGAGGGCGCGTTGATCAAGTTCGAGCCACTTCGCGCTCTTGACCAGGCTGCCCAGGGCATGGTCAACGGAATGCTGCAGAACGATGCCGGTGCATTCGAGCAGCACGCCCAACATCACCATATTTCCCGCGCGCGCATCGCCCAGATCCTTGGCAATTTGGACAAAGGGCCGGGCCAGTACGTTCAGGTCGCGGCGGTCGCAACTCTGAGGGAGAGCATCACCGTTGTAGATGACCCATCCGCCAGGACGCACGGCCTCATAAAACTTGTGCAGCGAGGGCTCGTTCATAGCCACGAGCACGTCTGGTTGCGTGACGAGCGGCGAGTCAATGGGCTCGTTGGACAAGCGGACATGGCAGTTGGAGGTGCCGGAGCGCATCTCGGGTCCGTAGGAGGGCAGCCAGGAAACTTCGAGCCCGGCATCGAGGCCGGCCTCCGCGAGGACCTCGCCCAGCAGCAGCACGCCCTGCCCGCCAAAGCCGGCCACGCGCACCTGCAGATTGGCGGTGGGCTTTGCTTCGGCGCGGGATTCCGCCGTCGCGCCGTTTGCGATACCCAGAATCTTCCTGAGCTCGTCTGCCGGGGGCGCGGCAGGGGCTGGTGGATGGGGTTGCGCTTCCTTCGTCCGGTCGCGAATCACGCCGAGCGGGAAGGTCTTTTCCATGACGTCATGCACCCAGTGCTGCGACTCGACCGGGGACATCTTCCAGATGGTGGGGCAGGTGGAGAGCACCTCGACGAGGGAAAAACCGAGGCCGCGCACTTGGTTTTCGAGCGCTTTTTTGACGGCGCGATAGGCCTGGGTGATCTGCTTATTGTCGCCGAGGCCGACGCGCTCGATGTAGACCGGGGCTTCGAGGGTGCCAAGCAATTCGCTCACATGCAGTGGGTAGCCCTCCTTCATGGCATCGCGGCCATTGGGGGTAGTGGTGCTGCGCTGCCCGAGGAGGGTGGTGGGGGCAACCTGTCCGCCGGTCATGCTATAGATGGCGTTGTTGACGAAGACGACGCTGATGTTTTCGCCGCGATTGGCGGCGTGCAGAATCTCGGCCGAGCCGATGGCGGAAAGGTCGCCATCGCCCTGGTAACTGACGACGATGCTTTCGGGTCGGCTGCGCTTGACGGCGGTTGCGACTGCGGGCGCGCGTCCGTGCGCCGCCTGGACGTTGCCGACGTCAAAGTAGTAGTAGGCAAACACCGAGCAGCCGACGGGGCTAATGAGGATGGTGCGGTTCTGGATGCCGAGCTCGTCGATGGCCTCAGCCACCATCTTGTGAACGATGCCATGGCCGCAGCCCGGGCAATAGTGCGTCTGGTGCTGAAGTTCATCCTTGCGCTCAAAATGGGTATAAAAGGATTTTGGGCGTGAGCGCGCCACGTCGTATTGCAGGTCCCGATCTTCAGGCATGGGCCATCTGCTCGCTTTCCGCGCAGTCTTGCGCCAGTTTCCGCGTGAGTGCCAGCACCTCCTGGTGCGACGGCACATTGCCGCCGACGCGACTGAGGAATTCGACCGGGCGCGCTCCATTGAGGGCGAGCCGGACGTCTTCGAGCAGCTGTCCGTTGCTCATCTCCACGACGATGAAGACCCGGGTGCGGTACGCAGCACGCTCGAAACTCCGGGTGGGGAACGGGAAGAGCGTGATAGGCCGCAGAACCCCCACGCGCAGGCCTTCGGCGCGGGCTTCGGCGGCGACCGCCTTGAGAATGCGCGCGATGATTCCATAGCCAACCAGCACAACATCGGCGTCTTCGGTATAGAACTCTTCGGCACGCGTTTCATGCCGCCGGGCCATCTCATACTTGGCCTCGAGCTGGCGCACATGAGCCTCGAGCTGGTCGTTGTCGAGGTAGATGGAGCTGATGAGGTTGCCGCGCGACTCTGCCGTTCCAGCCACGGCCCACGTGGGCAGGACCGGCTCGGTGGCGGCCTGGGGAAACTCGACGGGCTCCATCATCTGGCCGATGAATCCGTCGGCCATCAGCACGACGGGATTGCGGTAACGATCGGCGAGCTCAAAGGCCAGGCCGGTGAGGTCGACCATCTCCTGCACGGAGTGTGGCGCGAGGACGAGGGTGCGGTAGTTGCCGTGACCGCCGCCTTTGACCACCTGGTGATAGTCGCTCTGTTCAGAGGTGATGTTGCCCAGGCCCGGACCCGCGCGTGTAATGTCGGCGACGACGCAGGGCAGCTCGGCGCCTGCCATGTAGCTGATGCCTTCCTGCATGAGACTGATGCCCGGGCCGCTGGACGCGGTCATGACGCGAACGCCGGCAGATGAGGCGCCGTACAACATATTGATGGCGGCCACTTCGCTTTCGGCCTGCAGAAAGACGCCACCCACCTGCGGCAGGTACTTTGCTGCGGCCTCGGTGATTTCGCTGGCTGGGGTAATGGGATAGCCGTAAAAGCCGCGGCAGCCGGCGAGCACGGCGGCCTTTACAATAGCTTCGTTGCCTTTGATCAGCTGTCGGCTCATTGCGCCACCTCCCCTGTTGCGTGTGCGGAGGCTGCGCTGCCAGGCGGTTGCGACAGCCGCAGGACTGTAATGGCGCCGGGCTCGGGACAAACGAGGAAACAGATGCCGCAGCCGGTGCAGCCCGCTCCTAGGTAGGTGGCCGTGGGGTAGCCGTAATGATTGAGTTGTTCGCTTAAGCGCATCACCTTCGGCGGGCATGCCTCCACGCAGAGGCCGCAGCCCTTGCACTCCTCGGTATCGACTTTCACCGAGCCTCGATCGGGCTTTCGATCCCGCTTCTCCGTCTCTGCCATGAATCCCTCCTTCGCCCGGCTGGCGGTTCCACCGCCGTTCCAGCCCGGTTATCCAGACGCTGCGCGGCGGGATCCGGTGGAATCTCCGGCTTTGCCTGAGAATCAGGCAGGCAAGATTCGGGGGCCAGAGCGAAGCCTGCGCGTCCCCGACCCTCCACCGGGTCTCAACCTGAAAAACGTTGTAAGGTACGTTCCGGTCCAGGGGGTTAGCAGTGACGGGCATCACTTTCGTTGGAGGAATGTCCCCGGGGAATGGTTTTGGGTTGCAGTTCGCAGCACAAACCAGAGCAAGGGC
>CAZWSD010000015.1:0-23850 GCA_964636535.1 uncultured Acidobacterium sp.
CTTGATGCCGAGTTCGGGATAGAAAGGCCTTGTTAGAAACGGCCCTGCAACGCCGATTCTCACCTGCTCATCCCTCTCTGCGCCGGGTACAAAAGAAACTCCAGCAGGCGCGGTCCAACCACTTGCGGGGCAAACCGCGAGTGGTATCTCCTATGCGCAGCGATCTGCATGCTGTCATATATTTCATCGCTTTCCAGAACGGTAACTAACCTTTCGGCAGCAGCTGACGGATCATCCAACGACCATAAATAGCCTTCAACAGAATCCTGAATGATTTCCGGAATACCACCCACCCGAGATGCAAGCACCGGGCGCGCGGCAGCCAGCGCCTCTATGATCGCAATCGGGAGGTTTTCAATTATGGACGTGTGAGCATACACGCGATGGCGCCACAGCAGGCGCGAGGCGCCAGGGATGAAGCCCGTAAAGGTAACCTGCGAGGCGATCCCTAAAATGCGGGCCGTTGCCTCAAGCTTAAGCCGATCCCTGCCTTCTCCAACGATGGTAAGGGTGTATCTGTGCCCCATCCGGTTTGTCTCAGCGAGCACTCTTAGCAGATAATCGTGGTTCTTGAGCGGCGCCAATAGTCCAATGGAAATAATATCTCCACTGGGACCGTCGGTTGCGCGAACCGGCAGTGCGGCGAAGTTGGGTAGAACGATGGTCGGTTTTCCTGACAGAGACGGCAGCCGGGACAGCATTTCACGACGCATGAACTCAGAGCAGAAAATAACGGCATTCACCCGTTCGAATGCCTGGTTTTCCTGGCGCCTGATGTACCGATAACATGGGCCTTTATCCCGAATCCGTCCGCTTTCCACCGCCTCGTCAGCCGTTGAAATATAGAAGTGGACCATCAGGACCACGCACTGGTCGATCCTTCGCCTCAACCTGAGAGCGGTGAGCGCGGAGCCGGGACATTGGGCGTACACAATCCACCCTTCCCGACTGGGAAGCCGTTTGCGCATTTGATATTGCAACAGAATGGACGTGGCCGCCCGGGAGAGATAGGCGCCGAGTTCGCGGTTGAGTTTTCCGGCTATTCGCCGGACGACATTCAATCCACGCCGGAGAACTCTCGGCGCATCGTAGGGCGTCAGTACTTCCGTATGGATCCCCGTTTCCGTCAAGAAGTCACGAAAATAGTTAAGGTGAGATTGGACTCCTGTCTCTCCCGTCGCGGGCAAAAACGTAGCGATGAATAATCGCGGATGCTGATCGCGGCTCATTGGTGTTAGCTCTCCGCGTCTATACATGCTCAGATCGCATTCCTGGGCCCGAGGTTAAGCTGGAGTCTCGACACCTGAGTCCTCTCTCTTTAAAAGGAACCTTCTCACCCAAACCGGCGTTGAGCCCTGCCTGACCAGGTAGATCAATTCGTCGCAGAGAAACATGCCAGGGCGTAGCCGGAGCAGAGCGATACTCACAACAGCCGCCGTGCCCGCATCTGCCATAAGTCGAAATGAGGATGCGAGTGAGACAAGTACAGCGTGATCGAGGGTCCAAATGCCCGCTGCCAGAACAGCGCTCAACAGAAATGCGCCGCGTGTCACACGGCCCACGTCTCGCCAACTTACTCCAGTCGCTTCCAGGGCGGGTCGATTCATCAGCACCGACTCAAGAACCATAATTCCGAAGAGCGTCCATGAGATCGCGACCAGGGAATAGCGTGAAGCTATCAACAATGCGGGAATCATGATCGCCGCAATCACGATCTGGACCCGCAGCTCGCGCTCTACCCTTCCTAGCCCCCAGAGAAGCGGCCCCGCCATGGCCATCGACGCCTGAAATGGCCTCGCCATGGCGATTGGGGCAACGAGTGTTGCAGCAGCGATCCAGCGATTGCCATAGAGCCCGAGGATGACAGTCCGCGGTATCACGGCGATGGTAAAGAACACCGGGAAAAAGAAAATTGCAATCGCCGCTATCGAGGTCAAATGCCCTCGCCGCAGAGTATCCGGCTTACCCTGGGCCCGCGAGTAGACCGGAAAGAGAACCGATTGCAGAGCGGCCACAACGGCGTTCGTCGGTCTGAGCATCAACGCAGTGGAGCGGTTATAAAGTCCCAGGCTCGCAGCTCCGAACATTCGACCTACGATCCCCGTATCAAAGTTGCTTATCGCCCAGTTGGCCAGATTGACTCCTATAACTTTGCCGCCAAATGAAGTCAACTCACGATGAGGGTGAGCAATCTTCGGACGTATCGGATGCCGCGTCACAAGATAGAGAAGCGCGCTGTTGATTAGCGTCTGCATCAACTGCGCACCCACCAAGCTCCATACGCCGTACCCAAAGCATGCGAGCGGTATCCCGAGTCCGAGATAACCCACCAGGTAGGATATAACTTGAGCAGCCTGCAGATTCCGAAAAGCAAGATCGCGCTTCAGCAGACTCTGCGCGGTCAAGCCGAATGCTTGTAAAGCGAATACCAGGGCCGCTGCCCGGATGATGGGCGTAACTTCGGGCTGACGGAAAATCGATGCGATACCCGGAGCCGCCACCGCAACAATGGCCGTTAGGAAAACTCCAAGCCCGACCTGAGCAGTAAATACAAATCGAATATCTTCACGGCTGAACTCTTTCCGCTGAACCAGGGCGGCCCCGAATCCGCAATCCGCCATCAGGTTGCCCAGCCCGATCACTAGCCACGCGATCGCGACTTCGCCGAACGGCTTGGGGCCAAGAAGGCGTGCCAGCACGATTCCGATAATGAAGCTCGACCCCGTGCGGGCGGCCACTCCAAGATAATTCCACTTGAGTGCTGCCATGGCGGGGCGAAGCAAACCATCATTGGCTAGTCGGTTCATTGCGAGGGGATCTACTCTATGACCTATAAGGCTGATTCACATTGAATGCGGTTCCCGGGACTGCGCGGAAACCCGACGGTAGCGTTATCACTCGCTTCGGCGCGGCACCCGCCGCCCGGCCCAGGGCGACAGTGCCGCGATGCGCGGGGCCAGAAGCATTCGCCACGGATCATCAAGAGAAGCTTTGACCCACCAGTCCTTCGCGAGCGCCCAACCGCAGAGAAAACTGAAAATGAGAAAGCCGCCCGCCAGCGTGATAACCGCCCTATGAGGCCCAGACTTTCTCACCGGCGGCAAGGCCGGATCTAGAAGCTGAATATCGCTCACCCGGTCAGCCTCTTGCAGCTTCGCAAATTCATACTCCTTCGCGAGTGCTTCTACGACCGCCTCGTTCAGCTTCACTTGCCCCTCTAGATCGATATAATGCGGCGCCGTGCTCCACAGATGCGCCAGGCTCGGCCCCGCCTTTCCATTGGGAGTCTGCTCCGACGCGCTCGCCGGCCCTCCCAACCTGGCCATCTGCCGCTTTAGTTCTGCAATCTGCGCTTCCATCGCTTTGATGTGTCCATTGTTTTCGGCATACACCACGCGCATGCCTTTCAGTTCCGCCTCCGAAACAATGATCTCTTCCTGTAGCTGCCCGACCGCGTTTGCAATCCCTTTAGCGCCCGAGTCGACATCAAGGGCCGCGTTATTCCTTCCATATTGGCTAAAGCGTTCTGCCGCCTTTTGGAGATCATTCTCCGCCTCCAGGAGTTGCGTCTCGAAGTACTCTCTCTTTCTCCGGCCAGCTTCGGAAGAGAGGTTTGCACTCACTACCCCCAGCGCTTTGGCATACCCATTGGCCAGTTGTGCCGCTCGGTTCGGATCCAGATCCGTTACGCTGATTTCGATGACATCGCTTTTGCGATCCACGGAAAATCGGGATGCCGATGCAAGTACCTTGCGCGCCTGGTCAATTCGCGCCGTGCCATAGACTTTCTGCAGACCGAATTGCTGGATCAACATATCCTGAACTCGGCGGGTTTGCATGATTCTGATGCTCTCCTCGCCTGGGGTCGAAGATCCGAGCAGTTCTCCCAGTTGCGAGCTAAACCCGGAACCCGCGCCCACTCTCATTGTGCCCAGCAACGACAGGCCCGAGACCGGAATTAGATCGGGAGGATTCAAAACTGCTACTGCCGTATACCTGTTGGGAATGAAGAAGAGCGCAGCGAATATCACCGCCATCGCCGGAGTCGTGGTCCCTACGATCAGCCGTCGCGACCGCCAGAGTACGCTCACATTGCGGAGTAGCCGTTCCACGTAAACGTGCATCGGTAATCGCTCTGCGTCTTCGTTGTCGACCTCCGGCGGCCAACTCCGGCCAGGAAGGAGCCGACGCTGGGCCCCTTCACGTGATTCCAGGCCTGCACCCTCTGCCTTCGCAGTTCGGATTGCGGTATCGGTCTTTTCGTTGAATACGGTCATGGTGCTGTACCAGAGGCAATTCAAATTTCCGGGTATGCCGCCCTTCCATTCCTCTTGCTGAGGCGTTGCCCGCAAGGGGTATCAAATCGCAATCAAAAAGACTCAAATTCCCTTCATTGCAAATGCAAGAGTGTGAATGAGAACCGCAATATCCAGAAAAACACCACGGTAGCGAATGTAGTACAGGTCATACAGCACGTTCTCGTGGATGGGAAATGCGCGGTCTCCGCTTAGCTGCCAAAGCCCTGTAATGCCCGGTAAAACCGAAAGGCGTTGCGACTGAAAGGGCGTGTAGTCTTCCACAACGAATGGCATCTCCGGTCTTGGCCCCACCAGCGACATGTCCCCCTTAACCACATTGATCAGCTGGGGAAGCTCGTCCAGGCTGGTGCGGCGAAGATATTGGCCCAGGACAGTGATGCGCGGGTCGTCCACCCCCCTTGGTGAACAAGCATAAACCGGCGCATCCGAATACATGGTGCGGAACTTATACATTCGAAACCGCTTGCCGCCCTTACCGACGCGCTCCTGGACAAAGAGGACGGGCCCTGGAGAATCAAGCCGGACCAGCAATGCGATCAAGGCAAACAAAGGGGAACAAAACGTCAGCGACAAGCTGGCGACGATGAGATCCAATACACGCTTCAGCAGATCGTTGGTGCTTCGCGTCTCCTTAACGCTGCGGGAGAGCAGCATGAGACCATCAATTCCCATCAAGTCGACGGAAAAGTTCAGGTCGGGGTTTAGCTGCGGCATCAGAGCCACACCCACTTCCGCTTCCTGGGCAGCTCGCACCGCCGCTTCGAGCATATCCGACGATAGCGAAGGAATGGCCACCACCAACAGCTTGGCGTTGTACCAGCGCAAAAGATCGGGAGTGATCGGACCGGAACTCACGCGCAAAAACTTATCCCGTCGATAGCCGAGCTCGAATACCTCCTGACCATTCAGGGCCGGATCATCATCGACCATCGCGACAGGCATCAGACCGAGTTTTGGCGATCTTGCCAAAGCGGAGAACACTCTACGCCCAGAGCTCCCAGCTCCATAAATAACAACCTCCCATGCGCCGATGCCCTTGGCACGGAGGTTCTGGGCCACTGCATAGAACGTTTGTTTCCCTGCAGTCAGTGAAACCAATACAAACAGGTAACTCAGTCCAATCGTCATGCGAGGGATGATGTGCCCTGTGACATATGCAAGTAGCAACGCAAGCAGTGTCGCTATGGTGGAAATGCGGAGCACGCGCTCGGTTTCCTTGATTCGCAGCAGGCTGCTTCCGCCTTGGTACGCTCCGTCACGATCCAGCAGCACGACCAGCAAGCAACCGGAAAGCGCACCGGCCATGACCGCTGATCTGGGGGAGAACCTAATATGCTTATCAAGGTGGAAGTATTGCTCTACAGCTATCGCGGTAACGACGGCCCCAGCCGACACTAGCCCGTCCCAGAGCGCTTCGACGATGTTCAGGGCCCTATTGATGCGGCGGATTTTGGGATGCCGAAGAATCGGCCAAGACCGCGGCGTCGCCGCATGCTTCAGCCTGTCGATACCCCGCGCTATCGTTCCCATGACGTTCGTTCCATGCAGCCGGACCCTCTACCGCGAGAAAGGCCAAATTGTTCGACTTTGAAATCTCTGAACGAGATCGAACACTCGCCGATGCAAAATGCGCGACGCGGAGACATTAGGCTGTTGTTGCTCTCATCGTGTGGCGCTTAGCCACGATCCCCCATCCTGTCGCGTCCAGCTCGGAAATCCCTCTTCTTTCTCTCTTTGTGCTCCGAGCCGGCAGCCCGGAGTACTCGTACTCCGTACAGCAATCGGCAATCGCGCTTCTTCGCGGAACTGGACCTTCGGTGACTTGAGGAAGGAGAGGATTTGCAAGCGCCTTGCATCATCCACAGTGCCTGCATTTGGGCCTTCCCAAGGTGACGGGCGCTTTCGGGCGCAAGCTTCGCTCCCGTCGGTCCCACCGTCCCCGCCGATGACAGCGCTACACACGTCCGCCAAACGGTCGACAACAACAGGCGCCGATAGAAAGGAACAGCATCGCTTGTTTAAACCAACCATGACTTTCTCATGCTTCATTGGATGAATTAAGTGATCTTCGTCACCACCCGGTTGATTCCGTCCTGGAGAATCCGACGCCAGCGGCTGTAGCGGCTGTAGCCGCTGTTGCCAAGGCGATCGGCAATTGCGGCTCCGCGAGCGCCGGAGAGGCGCTGTGGGTGTGGATAAAGCGGTTTCTCGCCCTTGCACCATCCGTGCACCGCCTAATTGTTGTCCGGGTGATCGTCCTGCCCGGCACCGCCCAGTCCTCGTAGACTGATGTGGCCGGGGACGAAGTTACCGGAGTTGGTGACTCTCTTGTTACAGATACCGCAAATGCCATTCTGGGCAACGATCTTCCGATCAAGCGGTTAATGTATCTCCTCGTTAGAACCTGGTTCCCGGTATCCACCGGGATCCCTTCAACATCGGATGTGGATGCCGCAGCCAACTCATGGAGAATAGGTAGCTCGCGGTGGAATGTATGAGATTTGCGGTCTGTCCTTCTTCATGCGCTTGGCGTCGAACTTCCAAAGCTCCTTCTCAAGATCGAATTCGGACCAGGGTGCTCGCAACAGCTCCTGCGTGCGAACAAAAGCCAACGCCATGAGCTTGAGAGCCAGATTCACAACGGTGTGCCCGTCGCAATTGTCCATGGCTACAAGAAGTTTCGGAAATAGTTCCATGCCGGCGCTGTGCCATGTCGTGCGCACCCTTGCCCTCGAAGCGTCGCCCCTGCCCTTCACCGCGCTCTATCCCGAGGATCAGGTTTCGTATGTCCGCCGGCTTGATTTCATTTACATGTTTCCGCCCGATCACGGGAAACACGGCAGCCTTCGCCGTGCTCTGCGCCCTCGCGGGTGCGGATGCGGCCAACAGAATTGCTGCGCTGGCGATGTAAAGGATGGTTGCGTTGCATGGAATCTTCATCTGGCACCTCCCTGGAGTTATCTTGCGCCACGATAAGCTGCACAGCTCGCGCCATTCACGAGAGCACTCAGAATCATTAACTTAGGAAACATTGGGCGCTGCTCGGGCGCTTCAGCCCTGACACAGCGCGTCTGCTTTGGCACGCTCGTGCGGACTGCAACCGACTGCCCAGCGCACTCCCGACCCAGCGGAAGCGCGCCTCTTCATTCAGAACCAGCCCCGGAAGCCTGCCGATAATCGCACTTGTGGGGGCGGCGCTCAGGCCCCGTCCGCAACACGATTGACAAGCGTGCCGATGCCGTCGATGGTGATGCGAATCTCGTCGCCCTGGTGGAGCGTAAACGTATCGGGAGGAATGACGCCGGTTCCGGTCATCAGAAAGCATCCGTAGGCGAAACCGCATTCGCGATACAGATAGCTGACCAGTTCCTTTGGATCACGTTTCAATTCCGCAAGCGTTGTCGAGCCGCTGAACTCGACGCGCGAGCCGCGAAGGATTTCCATACCAATGGCAGTGGACGGCGCAGGCGGGGTCTCGGCGACCAGAATGGCGGGGCCCAGGGCGCAACTGCCGTTGTAGACCTTGGCCTGCGGAAGATAGAGAGGGTTTTCGCCTTCAATGTCGCGCGAACTCATGTCGTTGCCCACCGTGTAGCCAATGATGCCGCCACGCGGATTGATGACTAGCGTCAACTCGGGCTCGGGCACAGACCATGAGGAGTCCCTGCGGATGCGAACCGGCTGGTGCGGGCCAACGACCCGGCCGGCCGTGGACTTGAAGAAAAGCTCCGGGCGTCGCGCCGAATAGACGCGATCGTAAAAGCTTCCTCCGCCCGCGGTTTTTGATTCCTCCATGCGTGCACTGCGACTGCGGAAATAAGTGATGCCTGCGGCCCAGACCTCCTGGCTGCCGATCGGCGCCTGCGGCTCAGAGATATCGGCTTCCGCCGCCCGTTCGGCCCGCTTCACGAGACTGTCGAGGTGAGCCTCCAGGTCGTCCTGGACGATCAGGCTGTCAAATGTAACACCGGGAAGGCGGTAATGACTGCCGTCCTGTTCAACGTATGTTCCGTTTGCAGTGCGAAAGAGTTTCACTCGGGCTTCTCCAGATGAGAAATGATAGCGTCGGCATCGTAAACGCAGCCACCCCAGACGCCGCCGCTCACGCGAACCAGCGCGGCCCAGAGCCGAGTGTCGTCGGGCAGCGACGGGTGCGGGGCGAGATCGGCGCGAGCCTTGCGCTCCCGAAGACGTTGTGACCCTTGCTCGGGGCCGAAATGTTCATGCGCGTCGCCAACCAGATGAACGCTTGCGTCCAGTGCCATTCGGTCGACGACAATCTCGATCTGATCACCGTCGAGCACCTTGCCGATAGGGCCGCCTGAGAGCGCCTCCGGCGAGATGTGGCCGATGCAGGCGCCGGTGGAAACGCCGCTGAAACGGGCATCGGTGAGCACGGCCACGTGCTTGCAATGCGGAAGCTGCTTGAGCGCGGCGGTGATCTGATAGGTCTCCTGCATGCCCGCGCCGCCGGGACCGCCGCAGATAAGGACCATGACATCGCCCCTGGCAATTTTGCCGGACTTGATGGCCGCAATGGCGGCTTCTTCGGTGACGAATACCTTCGCCGGCCCGCGATGCCGGTAGACACCGTTGTCATCGATGAGCGCCGGATCGATCGCCGTGCTTTTGATCACAGCGCCCTCCGGCGCAAGGTTCCCACTGGGGAAACAGAGCGTGGGCGTAAGTCCGCGCGCCCGCGCCTGATGAGGCGACAGGATCACATCATCCGGTTCAATGCCGTCCCGCTCCCGGAGCCGATTGCGCAACTCGCGGCGGCGCCTGCTCTCGCGCCACCAGTTCAGACATTCGTCAAGGGTAGTGCCTGTAACCGTTTTGGCGGATGTGTCGATGAGGCCATGCTCGCGAAGGTGCAGCATCACCTCCGGAACTCCGCCGGCAAGAAAAACCTGCACGGTGGCAAAGCCGCGTGGACCGTTGGGCAGCACGTCGACCAGCCGGGGCGTATTACGGTTGACGTGAGTCCAATCCTCAACCGTGGGACGCCGCAGCCCGGCCGCGTGAGCGATGGCGGGCAAATGCAGCAGCAGATTGGTGGAACCGCCAAAGGCGGCGTGAAGCACCATGGCGTTGTGCACCGCGGCGGGCGTGAGGATATCGGCAACCCCAATTTGTAACTGATGCATGCGTAAAAGAGCCCGGGCCGAGCGGGCAGCCATGTCCAGCCAGATAGCATGACCGGAAGGCGCGAGCGCCGCATGCGGTACCGTAAGCCCGAGTGCCTCGCCTACCACCTGTGAAGTAGCTGCTGTTCCCAGGAACTGGCAGCCGCCGCCCGGTGAAGCGCAAGCATGGCAGCCCACGTCCGCGGCGTATTCGAGCGAAATCTGGCCCTGCGCGTAGCGCGCGCCGATCGTTTGCACCTTGCCGGCATCTTCACCGTCCTCCGGCAGCAACGTAACGCCGCCGGGAGCAAGCACGGCAGCAGTGGTTCCACTGGCGGCAAGCGCCATCATCATGGCGGGCAGTCCTTTGTCGCAGGTCGCCACGCCAAGGACGCCCTTGCGCGTGGGGAGCGAGCGGATTAGCCGCCGCAATACAGTGGCCGCGTCGTTGCGGTAGGGCAGCGAGTCCATCATGCCCGTCGTTCCTTGGGTGCGTCCATCACAGGGGTCAGTACATGCGCCAGCAAAAGGAACCGCATGCAGCGACTTCAACTCTCGCGCCGCCTCAGCCACCAGCAGCCCGACCTCCCAGTGCCCGGTATGAAAACCGAGCGCAATGGGCTCGCCGCTTTCCGCACGGATGCCGCCATGCGTGCTCAGAATAAGAAAATGAGGATCCAGCAGCCGCGCGGGATCCCATCCCATGCCCGCGCTTTGCGAAAGTCCAAAAAGATTGCCGGAAGGCTCCGTAAGCAGCATTTGGGCGGAAAGCGGCAGAGATCCTCCGGGGCCAGGCGCGTGCGTCTCGACGCACCACAGGTCCGGGCGGCTGCTTTCCAGCACAGACGTCAATGAGATAGCGGAAATAGCGAGCCTCACTTTCCGAACCAGTATAGATGCGCGACGACGGCGCTTTCAGGACACCTTGCATGCCCGGCTTGCTCGGCAAGCTGTCCACAGCGTCCAAATTGGGAGCCAATCTCATGCCAAGGATGGTATAAGGCTTGAGTGCCGATTCCACAGCCTCAAGACTCGCAACTCGTCCAGAGACAGCTGCAGCGCCGCTGGTATTTTCTGCTTCCAGCGGTGTTTGTCACCTACAGCCTGGCATACCTGGACCGCGCCAACTACGGGTTCGGCGCCGCCGCCGGGCTGGCGCAAACACTGCACATCAGCGGATCGCAATCGGCGCTGTTGGGCGCTTCGTTCTTTCTTGGATATTTTCTGTTTCAGGTGCCCGGAGCGGCCTACGCGCAACGCAAAAGCGCGCGCCGGATTGTATTTGTGGCTCTCATCAGCTGGGGCATCCTGGCGGCGTTGACCGGCGTAATCCGCATTTTCTGGTTGCTGGCGCTGGACCGCCTACTGCTGGGAGTGGCCGAGAGTTTCATCTTCCCTGCCCTGCTGATTGTGCTCTCCCACTGGTTCACGCGGAAGGAGCGCTCGCGCGCGAACGCAATTCTGATTCTCGGCAATCCGATTACGCTCTTATGGATGTCGGCTGTGACCGGCTTTCTCATCAAACTGGTGGGCTGGCAGATGATGTTCGTGCTGGAAGGCATTCCTTCGGTGCTGTGGGCCTTTGGCTGGCTGGCAGTCATGCGCGACCGCCCACGCAACGTCAGTTGGCTGAGCGACCCCACATGCGAACAGCTCAATCTGGAACTAGACCACGAACAAAAAGCACTTCCGCCGACGCGGAATCTGCTGGCAGCCTGCAGAATTCCAGGTGTACTGTTGTTGTGCCTGCAGTATTTCAGCTGGAGCGTCGGGGTATACGGATTCGTGCTTTGGCTGCCGACAATCCTGAAAGCGGGCATGCGGCAGGGCATTGGAATCGTCGGCCTGCTCAGCGCCGCACCTTATCTGCTGGCAATCATCCTCATGTTGCTGGTATCGCACTTTTCTGATCGCAGCCTCAACCGCAAGCATGCCGTATGGCCATTTCTGCTGTTCTCCGGGCTTGCTCTCTTCGGATCGTTCGCCACGGCGGATCACAGCTTCTGGCTTGCTTACCTCTTCCTGATCCTTGCAGGCGGCTCCATGTACGCGCCCTATGGCCCGTTCTTCGCAATCATTCCGGAGATGCTGCCGGACAACGTTGCGGGCGAAGTGATGGCGCTCATCAACAGTTTCGGCGCTCTGGGCGGGTTTGTGGGCGCTTGGCTGGTGGGACTGCTGCAGGCCGTCACCGGGAACTCTCAGGCCGGATTTCTCTTCATGTCCGCGTCGCTACTCGTCGCGGGTGCATTGATCCTGATGATTCGGGCTCAAAACCCGCAGATGGCACGGAGCAGCGCTTGAGCACAACCGGAATGCTGCGCAAAACCCCGGTGGATGCGGACGATAATCGACTCAGGCGATCGGCCTTCCAGCGGCGCGGTATATCGCCTCCATGGCAATCATGTCCTTGAGCCCTTCCTCGCCGGGCGTTGCCGGTTCCCTGTTGTTCCGAACACAGTCAGCAAAATGATTCGCTTCGTAGGTGAACTGATATGGCAGCTTGCCCTGGCTTACGCCGTTCACCGGTCCATGGCTGGTAAAGGCGCTATACCTTAGCCCCTGGTAGAGAAACGCGGGGTTCACAAGGATGTATCCCTCGGTGCCGTCGATGCTGAGGTAGGAGGGCCCGTGTTCGCCGTAAGAGGAGCCACTCGCGGCCAGCATGCCGGAGGGGAACTTCATGGTGAACGAAATACTCTCTTCCACCTTCGCAAAGCGCGCGCCCGGGATCCTAGTCGCCACCTGCGCCGAGAACGACGAGGGCTCTTCTCCAGCGATCCATCGAGCCGTGTTAAGAGGATAAATGCCGAGGTCGAGCAGCGATCCGCCGCCGGCCAGTTCAGGATGGAGCCGCCAGCCCTCGTACTTTGGACCGTAAAATCCGCCTTGAAACCCCTGAACTTCACCGATAGCTCCTCTGAGAGCGAGCTCGCGGATCTGCTGCCACATGGGATCGTAATGAACGCGGTAGGCGATCATCAGCTTCACGTTGTTTTGGCGGCAGGCATCGATCATCTGCCGGCACTCGGCGGAAGAAATGGCCATGGGCTTTTCGCAAAGCACATGCTTGCCGGCCTTGGCTGCGCGGATGGTGTACTCGGCGTGCATGCTGTTGGGCAGGCCGATGTAAACGGCGTCAATGTCGGGATTGTTTGCGATCTCGTCGTAATTCCGATAGTTGTAAACCGCCTTGGGCGAAACGCCGTACAACTTCTCGTACTTCGGCGCCTTTTCGCTGGCGTGCCCGGTTACCAGTGCGGTCACCTTGCATTTGGTGGTGTGCGCGCAGGCCTCCATAAAAATGTCAGAGATGGCGCCCAGCCCGACCGGCGCGAAGCGAACTGGTTTTTGCTCTTCGGCGTCAACGGGAAGCGCAGTGGCGGCGGCGGCCATGAGGGATAGCCTGGTGAAGTCGCGACGATCCATGGGACTCATGTTTCCTCCAGCGGGACACTTTCAGAATTAAGCCGAAGATAAAACTCTACCGGCGAAACACTGGCAGATATCCCTTTACGAGAGTCTTTATCCGATAAACATGGGTTCGCGCCGTGATATACAGCGTGCGCCCATTGCCGCCCCATGCCAGGTTCGCGGCAACTTCGGGAAGCAGAATCCGCCCCAGCACTTTTCCTTCCGGGGTAATGATCCGAATGCCGCCTGGGCCGGTCGTCCAGATATCGCCGCGGCTGTCGATCTTCATACCATCGGGCACGCCCGGGCCTTCCTTCCCCGTGAAGTCGATGAGATCATGGGGCGGGCCAACAGTGCCATTGGAATGCAGCGGATAGGCGATCACACGCTCGCGGGGGCCGGAGTTGTTCACGTAGAGCGTCTTGTTATCGGGCGAGAGCGCGATGCCGTTGGGCAGAGTCAGATTCTTGATGATGGCCGTGAGCTTGCCATTCTTGAAGTGGTAGACGCCGTTGAAGGGAATCTGCTTAAGAGGACTGCGATCACCGCCTTTGAGGCCGTACGGCGGGTCGGTAAAGAAGAACGAGCCATCAGGCAGGAAGACCAGGTCGTTGGGGCTGTTCAGCCGCTTGCCGTGGTAGGTATCAAAGAAAGGCACGGGCCGCAGATGCCCGGGCTTGCCGATAAGGCGCACCACCGCGCGGCCGTATTGCTCGCACATCACCACCGTGCCGTCCTTGGCGGTCGCCATGGCATTGGGACCCGTCTTGTGGCCATCGGGCAGGGCGTATGGCCCGCTCTTGAAGTTGACCAGAACCGTGTCTTTGCCGCTCGGCGTTATTGCATGAACCTTGTCACCCTCCTCGTCTGAGAACCACAACCGGCCGTCGCGCCACATCGGTCCTTCAGTAAAAACATAGCCACCGGAAACGACCGTGGGCTCGACACCTGGGGCGATGAGCTTGTTGAGCGCCAGCGACAATCGAAGCACTTTCATCGTGGGCCTGGCATCCTGCGCGTGCGAAAGCCCGGAAAAGGTGAACAGAACCGAAGTGGCGAGAACAGCAATGCCAGAAAACTTACGCATGAAACTCCTTCGTGCGGAGGGCCGTCGGCGGAATTCCCTTTGTGAGCTTCTGAGGTGGACGATGCGCCCCCGCTCATTGAATCAAACGATTTTCCCGGGATAGCACGCCGCAGGTCTACCGCAGCCGGGAGCCATCATAGGCTGTTCAATCGGGCAGCGCAATAGGCATGATTGCATTTCGGGCTTCCCGTCTGCCCGATTGCAATGTTAGGGCGGTGGATTCTTAGCGAGCCTGATCTTTCTCGAAAACGTCGCCAATGAGACCACCGGGCGGCAACGAATTCACTCGTTCGACCCGACACTCGTTGCTTCCGGAATCCAGTCAGGAAAATTTCACCCGATAGGTCTCCCCGGCGACTGCCTCAAAGCGCACATTCCCGTCCCCGGCTGCCTCCATCGGCACTGGCTGCCCACGGCGCAAAATAGCTGCAATCCGCTGGCCCCGCGGCGGCGCCAAAGTACGCTTTCCGCTCCAGGTCGAGCGCAGCGTCGCCAGCCGCGCCTTTCGGCTGTCCCAGCTCAGGTCCACGGTCAGCCCGCCTCGCGCCCGCATCCCGCGCAGCCGTCCCTGCGGCCACGCGCCGGGCAGCGCGGGCAAAAATCGCACCACGCCGGCATGGCTTTGCAACAGCATTTCGATGATCCCTGCGGCTCCGCCCAGGTTGCCGTCAATCTGGTAGTAGGAAGTCGGCTTCTCGCCGCAAACATCCAGCAGGTTCGGAAGCGTGCTCAGCCTCAACAGTTCATTCAGTTGCTTGTGCGCCTGGTCACCTTCCTCCAGCCGCGCCCACAGATTCACGATCCATGCACGACTCCATCCAGTACTCCCGCCGCCATACTGCAACCGCCGTTCCAGCGACTTCTTTGCGGCCCTGGCCAGTTCCGGCGTCCCGTGCAACGTGATTTCGTCACCCGGAAACAGCGCCCATAAGTGTGACTGGTGCCGATGCCCGGGATCCGTCTCCCTGTAGTCGCGCGGCCACTCCTGTATCCGCCCCTCCGGGCTTATCGGAATCGGCGGGGTCCTCTCGCGCACCGCAATCGCACGCTTCCGCAGCGGCGCGTCGCGGTCCAGCAACTCGCTAGCTTCAATAAACTGCGAAAGCACCGCCCGCGTAATCTCTACGTCCATCGTCGGCGCCATGCAGAGAGATGCTCGCCTGTCATCCGGCAGATAGTACGCATTCTCGGGAGAGAGCGAAGGCCCTGTAACGAGGTAGCCAGCCGACGGCGGATTTCCGTAGCTCAGATAATCCTTCGGCGCTGGAACCACGTAATCGACTAGAAACAGCGCCATGTCGCGCAGCACCGGATAGGCTCGCGCCTCAAGAAACCTTCGGTCGCCGCTGAACTGGTAGTGCTCCCAGAAATGCGTCGAAATCCAGTTTGCGCCCATCGCCCAGATGCCATAGGGGACCCCGTCGATCGGCACTGCGTCGCCCCAGATATCCGTATTGTGATGCACCACAAATCCGCGCGCCTTATAGTAATCCCACGCCGTAACCGAGCCCGGCCCGCGCGTCGAGTCCAGCAGGTCAAACAGCGGCTCATGCACATCCGCCAGGTTTGCAGCTTCTGCCATCCAGTAGTTCATCTCGGCATTAATGTTCACGGTGTACTTGCAACCCCACGGCGGATTGGTGAACTTGTTCCAGATGCCCTGCAGATTCGCCGCCAGAGTCCCGGGCCGGCTGCTTGAAATCAACATGTAACGGCCAAAATGATAATAAGTCTCCAGAAGAAACTCATCGCTCTTCCCCTGCTTTATCCGCATTACGCGTTTGTCGGTCGGCATCTTCGCCAAAGGATCGCGCCCGGTCGTGAACTTCGCGTCAGACCGGTCAAAATATCCGCGATAGTCCCGCACGTGCCGCGCTCGCAGTTCCGCATAACTCCACTGCGTCGCCTCATTGAGCGCCGTATCGCACGCGTCGTTGATCTTCGGCGTGCGATGATTCGTCGCAGTCGTCAGCAGTACCGTCACGGCATCGGCGCCGCGCACCATCACCTGCCCATCCTCCGCATGCACCATGCCGCCCTCGGGCAAAATCAACCCCTCGCACCGGAAGGAAATCCCCACGTTGTGCTCCTGCGTGGCGGGATCCTTCGGCGGGGCCACCGGCAGAGCCGTGCCCGTCATCACCAGCCGGTTCGTGCCTTGTGTCCTTGCAGCAAAGCTCACCGGACGGCTCAATGCTGCGGAAAACGAAATCGCTCCCTTGCGGCTCGCCTCCATTCGAATCACCAGCACCCTGTCCGGTGCGCTGCTGAAATACTCCCGCCGAAACCGCACGCCGCCCGCCTCAAATTGCACACGGGAAATCGCATTTCGCAGATCCAGCTCGCGCCGGTAACCCGTCACCATGCCCGGCAAGTCAAACTTGAGCCACAAATCTCCAACCGTCTCATTCATCGGCAGGTTCAGCGGAATCGCCAGCATCGACGACTGCGCCAGTGCCTGGGCCTCCATCACCCTGCCCTCGAACAGCAACCGCCGAATCTCCGGCACTGCCTTGCCCGCCGCGGGATTATTTCGGTTTCGCACCTGTCCGTCCCACAGGCCGTCATCGCTGATCTGCACCTGCTCTTTGCCGGGGATTCCGAAGACCATCCCGCCCAGCCAACCATTGCCCACGGGCAGCGCCGCCGTCCATTCGCTCGCCGGCTGGCTAAACCACAGCATCCGCGTGCTCACGGCGCTCTCGGTCTGTCCCGCCTCCTCAAGACTCTTGAGCCCATGCGGCTGCGACAGCATAACTGCCGCCACCCCTGAATTCCTCAAAAAAATGCGCCGCGAATGTCTCACTCGATCCCCCAATCTCCCGTCTCTCTGCAACGGCTCTTTGGCACGCCACCTCTACTTCTCGGGCACGTCGTGTCCCACGCGCAGATTCTCGCGTAGCGCGGCAGCCATTGCATGATCGGCCCAGGCTGCCCACACCAACTCTCCGCGCTTCTGCTTCCACACCTGCATAGGAAAGACATCGAGCTGGTTCGGCTTCAGCCCCGGAACCCCCGCCGCCAGCGCCTCCAGCCCCGCGTCGCGATTCAGCCTTCGCTGCCCATCGTTCAGATACACGTCATTCTCTTTCGCCCACATGCCGATGTTGACTACCGCCATGCTCTTCAACTTCTGCGGCGTCCAGTTGGGAAAATCCAACCGCTTCTCAAGCCACTCAGAGGGCTGCTTCAGCACCCACGCCGGACGATGACTCGCCCCGGGATCGAAATGTGTCGTAAACACATTCTTTGACGAACCATTCATCGCAATCGTGCGCTGCCGCAGGTTTGCAAAAAACTCTGGCCCATGCGTCGGAATGGCAACCACAGTATCATCCGTGCCATTCCAGATGAATGTTGGTCCGCGCCGTGCATTCAGAGTGAAGATCGCGGCGCCGCGATCGCCCAGGAACCGCAACGCCTTGTACGGCGCGCTCTGCGTCATCACACACTGGCTCGAATCCCAATACCCGCCCGGGCCGTCCAGATCACCCCCGCCCGTCAAAAACAGCGCGTGGAAATGCGTATCCACCGCTCCCGTCAGCACCGCCACAAACGACCCCAGTGAAAATCCAAGCACCGCGATCCGGCTGCGCTTCACGTACGGCAGGCTCCGCAGATAAGCCACGCCCTGCATCGCATCGGTTACCATCAGCCCGCCCATGCGCTGCGGCACGCCCGGCATCGCCACGATCCGCTCGCACTCGTCGGCTCCATTCTGGTGCTCGTCGTTGCGCTCGCCCTCGCCGATCATGTCGTAGGTCACAACTACCGCGCCGGCCTTCGCATAAAGAATGCCAGTGTAGAAGTCATACCAGCTCGTCTTGTCGGCTCCGTGGCCGTTCACCACGACGATGCCCGGCACTTTGCCGGTCACATGCTCAGGCCGGTAAACAATCGCCGGAATCCGCATGCCGTACTCGGTTCCGTAGGTCACCCGCTCCGCAATTACGCCCGGAACCGGTGAAAAATTCCCACGATCCTTCGCGTTCAGCGCTGGTAGCGGCGTCGGAATGTACAGCGCCCTGCGTATCTGCCGCCGCCAGACCCTCACCTGGTGCTGCGACACGCCGGCCCGGGCCGGGACTGTTATCGCGCACGCAACGCACATCAACAGCGCCAGGCGTACGGCGCAATTCCTCATCCACTGCAGGCACGGCTTTTTCAACTCACTCACCCCCATGCGACATTTCTTGCCATTAACTTCCACTTTCTGAAAGTTATTTCCAAACATGGACCATTCAGGTCAGCAAAATGATATCCTCGCTTTCAAACGGCTGACAAGGTCAGACCATCCATTCTTCGCACTGGCTCTACGCACAAGGGGTTTCATGATTCAAGTTGTCCGCACCAGCACCGCCGCTCCCCGCCGCAAAACTCTCAAGCTCCTCCTCATTGCCTGCTGCGCCTTTGCGTGCTGCGCTACCGCTGCGCATGCGGCGCGGGTTTGCAACGTCCGGGCTTACGGCGCAAAGGCAAACGGAACCACGATGGATACCCAGGCGATCCAGCACGCCATCGATGCCTGCGCGGCAAAGGGCGGCGGTATCGTCCGTCTGAGCGCTGGGACATATCTCACCGGGCCCATCATGCTCAAGAGCCATATCACTCTCGATGTCGAAAAGGGCGCAACGCTCCTCGGCAGCCAGAACTTCGCCGACTATCCGCCTGCTGTGGAACTCCGCCAGCCAGCCGTGGAACCTCTTATCGGCGCGAAAAATGCTGTCGATATCACCATCCGCGGTGGAGGCACCATCGACGGCGCCGGCCAGCCCTGGTGGAAGGCCGTATACTCCCACGACCGTTCCAGGTTCGCCGCCGATCATCGCCCGCGCCTGATCCTCCTCGACCACTGCAAGCACGTCCTCATCGAACATGTCACCATCGAAAACTCCGCATCCTGGCAGGTCGTGCCCTACTACTGCGACGACGTGACCATCCGCAACAGCCGCATCCTTGCACCCGCCCGCTCGCCCAACACCGACGGAATCGATCCCTTTTCATCGCATCATGTCACCATCACGCACATGCTCATTGACGATGGCGATGACGATGTCGCCATCAAGTCCGGTCAGCCCGGCTCGAAAGGTTACAACGCGCCCAGCACCTTCATTCGCATCACGGACAGCACATTCCTTCATGGACACGGTATGTCCATCGGCAGCGAGGTCTCCGGCGGAGTTCAGCACGTTTACGTCTCCAACGTAAAGTTCGACGGTACCGAAAACGGCATTCGCATCAAATCCAACCGAGACCGCGGTGGCAACATCGGTGACTTCGTCTACCGCAATCTCACTATGAAGAACGTGCAGACTCCCATTCTCATCACCGAGTACTACCCAAAAATTCCCAGGCACGCGCAGGCCGAACCCATCACCCGGCTCACGCCCCACTTCCACAACATCACCATTAAAAATGTCACGGCTACCGGCGCCCGCAGCGCGGGCATCGTAATCGGCCTGCCGGAAAGCCCCGTCCACTCACTGTCTATCAGCAATGTGCGCATTGAGGCGCGCCGGGGCCTGACCGTCAGCTTCGCCACCGTGCACGCGCACGACTTCACGGTAAAGACAACCACCGGCAAGCCCTTCAAGATGTTGCAAGGCGCAAAAATTGTCCGCCACTGATCGGAGACATCGCGGATTCATGCACCGAAACAAGCTGATTCTCGGCACGCTGTTCTGCGTCGCGCTCACCTGCGCGGCGGCAACACCTGCATCCACCCGCCGGGCGGAAAGCAGACTGCCCGCCAATTTGCCCAACCCGCTGGTATTTGCAAATGGCAAACGAGTCACCAGTGAAAAACAATGGCCGCGCCGCCGCGCACAGTTGCTGCGCCTGCTCACGAGACAAATGTACGGCCGGATGCCGCCACGCCCCGCCGCCGAGCGCTTCCAAGTCTTCGACCACGACACCCATGCACTCGGCGGCCTCGCTACCCGCACCCAAATCGCCATCCTCCTCAACGGCCACAAGAACGGCCCGCGGATCGACCTGCTGCTATACACCCCCAACGGCGTGGAGCGCCCTCCCGTAATCCTCGGCATCAACTTCTGGGGCAACGAAACGATCAACGCCGATCCTGGCATCCGAATCTCCACCCGATGGGTCGAATCCGAAAAGAACCCCTGGGTCAATCTCTCCTGCGTCAAGGACCATCGCGCCACCGCTGCCTGCCGCGGCATCAATGCGTCGCAATGGCCGTTACGTATGATCCTGAGCCACGGCTACGCGCTCGCCACCTTCTATCGTGGCGACCTCGACCGCGACCGCAAACATGAGTACGCCATCAGCATCCGCAGCCACTATCCCAGGCTGCACAAAGGCGGCGACGACTTCGCCACCATTGGCGCATGGGCCTGGGGAATGAGCCGCGCGCTCGACTATCTCGAACAGGATTCCGCCGTTGACGGCCGCCGCGTGGTCGCCTTCGGCTGGTCGCGCCTCGGCAAGGCCGCCATCTGGGCCGGAGCCACGGACCCTCGCTTCGCCGCGGTCATCAGCAACGAGTCCGGAGCCGGGGGAGCCAAACTCTTCCACCACCTGGCCGGACAAACCGTCGCGTCTCTGAACTCAGAGTTCCCCTACTGGTTCTGCCGCAACTTCCACCGGTACAACGGCGACGACGCGCACCTGCCCTTCGACCAGAATGAAGTCCTTGCTCTCATCGCGCCGCGCCCGCTCTACGTCGCCAGCGCCATTGACGATCACCTCTCCGATCCGCTCGGTGAGTTCCTCGCGGCCAAAGCCGTCACACCGGTATATCAACTGCTCGGCAAATCCGGCCTGCCCACGTCTGTCTGGCCGCCCGTCAATCAACCGACCATCGGCAGGGTCAGCTACCATGTCCGCAGTGGCGGGCATGGCGTCACAAATTTTGATTGGCAACAGTACCTGCGTTTTCTCAACCGCTACGTTAAATAACTCCGCGCCACCGCGTCCACCGATGGAGTACAGCTCATGATCTTCGGACAACCTGCCCGCACCCTTCGCCGATCACTTAAACCGCTTGGATCCCTGCTGCTCGCCGCCGCAGCCTGTTCTGGCGCATCCGCACAGTTGGCCGTCACACTGCCCTCCGTGCAGGCAACAGCGCGTTCCGGCGCCACGCCATTCCGCTTTGTCTCGAATGGACCGTATGGCTCCGGCTGGGGCAACACAAACAAAATTCCGCGCGTATTCTTCCATCAGGAACTGCCGGCCTTCTTCCGGCGCACGCTGGTGCTCGATAACGACATCCCCTCCGACGCCCGCCTTTCGTGGATCTTCACTGGCCGACACGCCGGCTTTACCCTCATCCTCAGCAAGTACAAACTCCGCGTCCTCCAGCGCTACTACGACTCCTACGCGCTCTACGGTACGGACGTCAGGGGCAACTTCCCCCAAAAAGTCACGCAGGAAGCCTCCGTCCCGTACATCGGCCATCCGCGCACGCTCACCGTTGTCATGAATTCGCATCTCGGCCTGCAGGTCTGGATGAACGGCGTCAAAGTCGTCGATCAACAATGCCTCTTCGACGTCAGCCGCAGCCAGCTTCTTTTTGCAGCGCCCCATTCAAAACATGAGGTTCTGGCAGGTGCATTACAACCGACCCGTCTGCAGGACGCATCCGTTACCGTAAGCACCGCCAAAACCTACCAGACTATGCTCGGCTTCGGCGGCAGCCCCAGCATCCCGGCATATCTATCGCTCAGCCCCGCCGGGAAACAACGTTACTGGCAAATCCTGAAGGAGTACAACCTCCTCATTGACCGCGAATACCCAATGGGCACGCGCCTCAAGCCGGATATGTCCAACCTCACGGATCCCGCCGACGCCAGCCCCCACTACTACGGCGATAACTTCCCTAACGGCGAGTTGTCTAATTTCGGTTACAGCCGCAAGATTCAGAAGCTGGGCGGATTCGTGCAGTACGAAATGTGGGATCTGCCGCCATGGGCCGTAACACCCGGCCCCGGACCCTCCGGCCAGCACGGAGCCGCCAACCCCGTCGCCTACGCTCGCGCCATGGTGACTTATTGCCGCATGGCCAAGGAGCACACCGGCCGTCCGCCCGCCATCGTCGGCGTTCAGAATGAAGTCAACGAGCCTCCGCTGATCGCGCTCGCCATGGTCCGCGAGCTGCGCAAACAGCTGGACGCCGCCGGCTTCAGTTCCGTCAAAATTCAAATGGCAGACGCGCCCTTCATCTTCCAGGGAACCGAGCGCGCGCGCGCGTTACGCAAGCACCCCGGCGTGTGGAAATCCATCGACTACGCGGCCACGCATGAGTACGACTACCAGCAGTTCTTCGCCAACCCCGATCTCTATGACGCGCGCATGCAAGCCATGCACCAGGCCAGCAAGGGCAAGCCATTCCTCGCCACGGAAATCTGCATCAACGATCCGCACCTGCAGCAGCCCTCCTACCGCATTGCATTCAACACCGGCCAGCTCTACCAAAAGAACCTGACCATCCTCGATGCAGAAGAGATCCTCTATTGCTGGGTGATTCTCGATGTCGAGCAGCCCACGTTTGGCGCATCACGCTCGCTGCTCGAGCCAGACCGTTACGACGACAACCTACCCGCGCCCACCAGCTATCAGTTGCGCGTGCTGGGAGCTTTCAGCCGTCACATTCTCAATGGCATGCAGCGAGTTGCGGCCGACAGTTCCAACCCAAACCTGCTCGTCACCGCCTTCCGTGGCGCTAACGGCCAAGCCACCCTCGTCGCTATGAACCGCTCCACCACTGCGCAGCGCCTCGCCATTCACTGGCCGGGCGTCAAGTGGCAGCAGTTGGAGCGCACCAGCCTGTACCTGCAGAACGCAGACTCGCCTGTGCCCTCGCAAATTGTCATTCAGCCCGGAGAAATTCTGACTCTCAGCACCATCACCGTGCACGGCCCCAACCCAGGCAGCCAATTGCCAGAGTAACTCTTGTCTGCCATCGCTCTGTCGCGGATGGGCGCAGCAAATGCGCCCTGTAGCTAGCCCTTCATCAGCGCCGCGATGCTGCGTGCAGACTTCAGAAGTGCTTCACAAATCTCCTCGGCCCGCTGTGCGTTCATGCGCACCAGCGGAGTCGAGACACTAATGGCAGCCACCACCTGCTTGCCAGGCGGGCAAATTGCCGCCGCAATGCACAGCCCGCCCATCACGGACTCTTCCCGGTCATACCCCAGCCCGCTGGAGCGAATCTCCTCAAACTGCTGGAAGAGCTGCTGGCGATCCACGACCGTCTTCTCCGTGCGCCGCGTCAGACCGTACACCTCAAGAATTCTGTCCGAGAGCGAGCGCTCCTGGAATGCCGTAATCGCCTTCCCCATCGCGCTGCAGTGCGGCGGCAGCACGCGTCCCGGCTTATTCGAGATGCGGATCTCGTGAAACGTCTCCATCGACTCCAGCACGTGAATGCGGTCGTCGTACAGATACGCCATGCTCACCGTCTCATTGAACTGGTTCGCGAGTCGCTCCATCTCGGGCCGCGCCAGTTCCCGCACCTTATCGGCGCGGTCCACCAGCCAGCCGAACAGCAGTTTGCGCCCCAGCCGGTAGGTGCCATCCACGTGCTGCTCTAGGTAGCCGTGCTTTTCAAGCGTCAGCAGGACGCGGAACAGAGTAGATTCAGGCAAATCTACCTTGCGGCTGATCTCCTTGAGCGAAAGCGGCGAAACGCCGTCAAAGCTGTCCAGTACCTCAATCGCTCGTCCAATCGAACGCAGATAGTACTGCCCGTCCGATGCACGCGAAGCATCTCCATCCTGCAGCGCCCACTTCGGAATGCGGCGGCGGACTACGCTTTCCTTGGAAGCAGCGGCAGGCGCTGCAGGTGCTGCCTTCCGCTTGGAGGATGTCACTTTTCGAGCCATAAAGTTGCTCCCAGAGTTGCACTCAAAGGTTTTGGTGTCAAGAATTTCTCGAT
>CAZWSD010000016.1:0-20883 GCA_964636535.1 uncultured Acidobacterium sp.
GGAGCGGGAGACCGGGATCGAACCGGCGACATTCAGCTAGGGAAGCTGACGTTCTACCACTGAACTACTCCCGCATTTATTTCTCAATAGCTTGCGGTTTGACGACCGCCTTACTATCCAATTTACTATTTCTACCGTTCCGTGAGGCGGGGATATCTGCCGTTGTTGTCAGCCTCGGCAGATGCGCCTTTGCAGAGAAAACGGAAAAGAAGCATGGCCATCAGGGTCAACCTCAAGAAGTATCTCAAGTGTAGGGGCCGTTGGCAATTCGTTCCGGTACTGAAGGTCAAGGGTCTGTCCAAATCAGCCTATATCGTGATCCACCGCGAAAGCGCAAAAGAGCCTCAGGCGAGTTTTATCGGGAGCCGAGGCGTGATGGAAAGAGGAGGCAGGTTGGTTCCGGCCTGCGAGCCGCACTTGCTGCCAGGCGGATTGCCGAATTCGCCGACCGGCGCGAAATCGTCGACAGGGTATGGATGTTCTTGTGGCCGACCGGAGTTTGTGGAAACAAGACAGCGGGGGAAATCAGGGTTCCGCAATTTTGTTTGTGACAATTCCGGAGCCCGGGGGGGGAGCGATACTCGACGACAAATGTTGGGAATCCACCTCATATTGTGCCAGTGCGTACCTCTGTAAATCCGGTAATGCGACCCAAGTATCTGCATCGCTCCACTCATCGGATTCCATGGCGTCGCGGGATTCCACTATATAACGCCGTGTTCTGCAGGAATGGGCGCGGGCAGACGGTGCACGAGTGTGGAAGCCTTCCCTGGGCAGCCGCCGTCGGAGTTATTCGGGCCGCCGGCCTGCGCGGGCAGAAGGTGTTTTCAGCGCATCGTTGGGTATTGTCTGGATCCCCGCAATGAGGTGATTGTTCCACGGGAGTATGATGGGATCGTCGCAGCGACCGCACTGCGACGGAATGAAACAGGATAGGGACGAATGTCGCCAATGCATTCCCGGCGCAGAAGGGGATTATCATGCTCAGAAACCTGTTATGCATTGCCGCATTGTTGGCAACAAGCTCATTTGCTCCCGCGGCAGTGGGCGCCATAGCGCCGGCGCCAGTACGTATTCATAGCGGCCTGGTGCAAGGCATCAGGGAAGGCGGCCTAACGGTCTACAAGGGGATTCCGTTTGCGGCGCCGCCGGTCGGCAAGTTGCGGTGGCGCGCGCCTCAACCGGTGAAGAGCTGGAAGGGAGTTCTGCATGCCGACCACTTCGGGCCCACTTGCATGCAACACATTGAAACCTGGATGGGACCGCTGCACACGAGCGAGAACTGCCTGGACCTGAACGTGTGGACGCCAGCCAGGTCGCCGCACGCGGCCCTCCCCGTCATGGTGTGGATATTCGGTGGGGGTTTTACTTCCGGCTCAACGGCTATTCGACTGTACAGCGGCGAGAAGCTCGCCGAGCACGGAGTCGTGGTCGTGAGTATCGCGTATCGGGTGGGACCGATGGGATTCCTGGCTCTACCCGCACTCAGCGCGGAATCCGCGCATCATGTATCAGGCAACTACGGATTGCTCGATCAAATTGCCGGGCTGCATTGGGTGAAGCGCAATATCAGCGCCTTTGGGGGTAATCCTCATCGCGTAACGATCTTTGGAGAATCGGCGGGGGGGATTTCCGTAAGCATGCTTGCGGCTTCTCCGCTGGCCCGCGGTCTATTTGAGGGAGCAATTTCAGAGAGCGGCGGTTCATTCGGCCCCACAAGGACTCCGCCCGCGCCCGGCGAAAATGTGCAAACGCTGCAGAACGCCGAACAGGAAGGGCTGAAGTTTGAAAGAGAGCTGGGAGTGCATTCTTTGGCACAGCTCCGCAATCTGCCGGCCTCGGTCATCCAGAATGCTGCTTCCAAGGCTCCCCATGGCGAGTTCTGGCCTGTGCTCGATGACCGGGTAATCGTGGGAGATGAATACAACCTCTACCAGGAAGGCCGTTACAACGATACTCCGATCCTGATCGGAACCAATTCCGATGAAGGCGCGTTGTTCGGCACTCCGCCAACCCGAGGCGCGTACATTCGCGGCGTGAAAGCGCGCTTCGGTCCATTTGCAAAGCGGATTCTCGAACTGTACCCGGCAACTCCGAGCGGGTGGCGCCAGTCAAGTATGAATCTGTTTCGGGATTCGGCATTTGCCTGGGGCACGTGGTCGTGGGCGCGTCTACAGGCGAAGACCGGAAGCTCGAAAGTGTATGTTTACTATTTCAATCACATCCCGCCGCGTCCGGCGAATTCTCCATGGAAGAACGCAATTGGGACGGTGCATTCGGAGGAGATGGTGTACGTTTTCGATCATCTAGACCAGTCTCCATCGTTGCATTGGACCGCCGTGGACCGAGGACTCGCGAGGGATTTGTCGACGTATTGGACCAACTTTGCGAAGTACGGAGAGCCCAACGGCCCGGGGCTGCCGCACTGGCCCGCATTCACAGACGGAAAGCCGAGGGTTATGCATTTCACAAGTGCGCCGCACGTGGGAGGGGTGGCCAATCTCGAAGATCTGAAAACGCTGAACGCCTACTACGCGTGGCGTCGAACACCGCAGGGCAAGGCCTGGGCTCGCAAGCAGAGCCGCCAGCAACCAGTGAAGTATTAACCTGGCTTGTGAAGCGCGGGGCCAGGATTTGAACTCAACCGCCTAACTTGAGATAGGCGGAGCCACTTCCTGTCTGACTCTGATAACTTGTGGAGAGTCAAACGGAGAGGCAACTTTGGATCTCTTAAATAAATCGCTCCAAGGTAACATCTTTGAGATATATACCGGGTTGCTGACAAACGCTTCTGCCATTGCGTAAACGCCAGAAATTCAATCCTGCCTCCCGTGGAAAGAGCAGGTACGTTTAATGACGATGCGACCCAGGAACCGGTTGAACGTCACTGGCTTGCGGTGGATTTGCTGTTGATGTGGTTGTTGTGGGGGCGGGAACCGCACTGCACACAGATATCGAACAGGAAGAGACGAAAATCACCCGAAAACACACCCCAATCAGGCGATTTTCAACGAGTTCCCCCGGGGTCTGTCCCGGGCTGATCGCTCCTCGAATCGGCCCGGAAGAGCCCTTGCCTCTCACGCTGCGGATAGGCCGCCCCCATGTTCTGGGGACTGGTTTGGCTCAAGCACCAGCCGTTCACCGGGGCAGGTAGTGAGCGTCAATACGACGGCGCTCGGCACCATCGGCTTTTGCCCTCGAACAGGCGCGAAGCGCGTATTCCAGACGAACACTATGACGCGGTTTCGTACCTGTCGAGGAGCTAACGGCAAACCTGCATGATTGCTCTCGGCGGGGCTTTCAGGATCAGCGCTCACCCGCATTTGGGGTAAACGTCCGCCGCAGAGTAACAAGAACCACGTCATTGGTGCGCATAGGAATCCGGATCCGGATGGAGCCGTCGTGGCCGATTCGCACGATCTGGTCACGTTCCGGATGGTCCCGAGTGAGGTAATTAAGATATGCGATTTGCGGTTGGGTAAGGTTCTTGGGCGCCCCCATCCTTAAATATGCGGAGTACGCATCATTCGCGTCGTATCCGGTCCGATGTACCTCTAGACGGTAAACCGTGCCGGGCACAAGATGCGTAATCTTCAAGTTGATTGGCGCAGCCGGATGATCGGGAAGCAGCTTGGAATAAAACTCGCGGTCACCCAGCTTCCCTTGCGCTGGAGTCTTGAAATCCCAAAGGACAGCCGTAAAATTTTCGCCGTTTGTCGACAACATCGACTGACGATCGGAAGAGGGGATGGTGTCTCCGCTGAGAGCATGCAGGTACTTGTATGCAAAAAACGCCGGTTTGCGGATTCCGTCACGGGTTACGAGCCCGAAACCGCCATAAAAAGCGGCCGGTGGCGGACCAGCCTCTTCAAATAGATCCGAATACGTCCAATAACTCATGCCTTGCGCCAAACCTTCACATGCTTTCAGCTTGCTCAAGATATAGGCGGCACTTATATAAGAATCGTGAACGGGGTCTGCCGGTGTATAACTGGTGCTCCACTCGGTGATATACAGGGGTAGATTTGGGAATGGAGAAGCGGCAATCTGCTGGTGGACACGGCGCACGTCGCCCACGATGGCATTGGGTGAAGGGTCGAGGAGAAGGTCTGACTTGCCGTCGGGGTCGAGAAAGCCGCCTTTGACGCCGTAGGTGTGAGTGGTTACGAAATCAATCGGCGCATGGGTCTTCTTCACGTAATCCAGAAAAGCGGGAATCCACGCGCCCCCTGCCGTCGCAGGGCCTCCTACGCGCAGTTTTGGATCGACAGATTTGAGAGCTCGCGCGGTCGAGTCGTAGAGCTTGAAGTAAGCCTTTTGATCCGCGTTCTGCCAAAAGCCGGAAAGATTTGGTTCATTCCACACCTCGAAATACCAGGAGCGGACTTGCGCTTTTCCGTAGCGCTTCTCCAGATGACGCGCAAAGGCGACGATCAGGTTGTGCCATTCCTTCGGATTTGGATGAGATGTATTGGCGTGGTAGTAGAAAATGCTGTGATTGGAGGTGGCCAGCGCTTTGGGGGTGAAACTGAGTTCAACGAAAGGCTTGATATGTCGAGCCAGAAGATTGTCGTAAAGCTGGTCAATTCTGGTCCAGTTGTAGACAATCTTGCCATTCTTGACTCGCACCGTGCCCAGCGCATCGTGGAAGATGGCGTGAAACCGGATGTAGCGGAAACCCAGTTCATCGGTGACCATCTGAAGCTGGTTCTGGCTGTCACGTTTAATCAAAGTGCCTGAATAGTCAGAGCCAACAGAGAAGTTAAAGAATTGGTTCACAGCGCCGGCCGTGTTGTGAATATTGGCTACGATTACCCGCGCGGTGTTACGACGGGCCTGGGCCCATGCTGGCAACGAAAAAACAGCCGCGGTTGTGACACAGAGCGTTACCAGTGTGCGTAAGGCCCCGACGGAAGATAACTTTCTAAAGCGACAAGCTCCCACGATCATCCTCATGAATTTAGTGCCATGGGCACAGTTTAAAAGCTCGGTCGAGCGCATTGCACGCGACCACGATAGGTTCTGGTGTTGAATCTCTCAGGCGGCCATTGCAAAGGATTGGTGTCCTAGAAGCGATGCGTCACCTCGATAAGTCTATAAGCGTGGGAGCTTCTTATGGCGATCACTAGAGCCTGTTATTAACTTTCCCACGAGCGATGCGGAGCTGGGGAAAACTGACCCCAGCCCTTCGGATTGCGGCGAAAATCGCCTCATCCTTGGTTGTCGTCCTCGCCTTGGAGTCACCAACGTCGGCGTCCTGGGCCCGGACTGAGAAGATTGTTGCTCGCAACGCCATCCATACCAGTAGTGTCAACAGGCGCTAGTTAGCAGTCTCGGTAAAGGACACCGAAGCGCCACCAAGGGCAAACATATCCTGTGCGGTGATGGTTACAGTGCCGGGGGATGAAGGCAGGGTTAGCGTCACCGAAGCCACTCCGGAAGAGTCGGTGGTGGCAATCACTTTGGTTCCGCTGGTGGAGCTGTTTGACAGCGTGCCGGCCGACGCGGTGAAAAGTATTCCTGCGCCGGTGTCCGTGCCTCCGGATTGCCCTGGGCTGAGGGTTACGGTGAGCGGTTGAGCGAGGGTGGCCCCCGGAGAACCGGACTGATTGCTGCCCGATTGGGTTAGCGTGGCGGCGGGATTTCCGACAATGATCCATCCTCCCTGCGTCTGGGTGACTGCGCCGTCTGAGCCAGTGACGGTGTAGTGGCAAAATGCGGGAGCGCTGGCCGCGTTGACCGTGATAGTTGCCGGTTGCGAGGGCGCAATGGTGGCGTTGTTGACGGTGAGCGAACCACTGCAGGCCGGAGCACCTTCGTAGCTGTCAAAGATGGCGGAGTTGAGCGTGACGTTCGCGCTCCCGCTGGTGATCGCCGGATGGAGGACCGCAGTTCCATTCGCAGGAACCATCAGATCGCCCGGATTGAGATGCCATTCGGTGGCCGGAAGATTCATCTCATTGCCTGAGACGACCAGGAGCGTAATGCTGTAGGGAGCGAAGGTTTGCGTGCCGGTCCACGGTGTGGTGTTAGAGACTGAAATCGCACTGGGGGCGGTCGACGCCAGCGTATAGGCCGTATAGGAGGAGGGCTGGAACCCGGCCAGATTGAAGGTCAGCTGGGCCGCGTTGTTTGGGTCCCCATTGATGACCATAATTGTCATCTGTGTGCCAGCGGGGTTGATGGCCGCATAACTGGAAAACAGGTTGGGGTTGCCGCTGTTCTGATCGGAGACGGAAACGGTCTCGAATCCGTGATGGGCGCCATCATAGTTGGTATATAGCTTGAGCGCGAGATAATTGGGGTTGCCCTGCGTCGGTCCTCCCCATCGAGCGGCAAAGGACAAGCCCTCACGGCCGAAGATGCCATAGGCTTCGGCATCCCCCAGCGCGGTGGAAAAGTCCGACTCTCCGGCAAAGGCGGCGCTCCACTCCGTGAAGGAAAGCGGTGTACCAGGATAGATCGCGTTCACCATCGCCTTCAAACGCGGAATCCTGAACGGAACGGTTTTATCGGGCTCCATCACCGTGGCATATTGCTGGTCGATGACACCGGCCGTGCTCACGTAGGTTGGATCCCAGTAATCGCGAAAAACACTGACGGCCAAAGCTTGAAGCTGCGCCTTGGTGAGGCCGGTTGTGTTGGCGTCCGGATAGGCATGAACGTCGAAGACATCCAAAGTGCGGGAACCGTTGATTTGATCAAGCCAGTAAACCTGATTCAGCCACCAAGGCAGGAAGTCCACCCCACCATGATTGGCCTTGTCGCTGCTATTGGCTCCATTCCAGTAGTACCACCAGCAACAGGAGACCGGGCCGAATCGCACTGCGGCCGGGTCCCACGATTTCACATTCCGGGCTTCGGTCTCAAAATCATTGGCAAGCTCGTCATAGCCAGAGGGCGCGGGGTGAACGTCGCGGTGAGTTCCATTCCAGATATCGGGTTCGTTGCCCATGTCGTAAAAGTGGCAGGAGGTAATCGTAGAATAGGGCACCGCGCAGGTACCACTTCCAAAAGCCGCAGCCAGCGCCTGCACCCACGGCTCACGGTACTCACATGTGCTGACTGGACAGCTCTGGCTAGTGGTGTCGAGCAGCGGATAGTAGGCGGTGGTCACCGGCGAGGAGGTCACCGGAGTCTTGCAGTCACTCTGAAGGCCGTCACCTGCATCCTGGTTGTAGGGGTCAACGGCGCACTGCGCGCCATATTTCGCAACCGAAAAGCTCCAATTGCCGTTGGAACTGTTCTCAGCTGCCTTAGCAACCCACGACAGGAGAGGAATCGTGGTGATTACATGCGCGCCATCACTCTCGACATCCTTGATGAACTGGACGGAATCCGGGTCGGTACCGCCCATTCCGAAATCCTCAAAGTAATAATCCGCGTCTGCGTTATAGGTGTGCAACTGCCAGTTGTAAGTCGAAGCTGCGTTTCCGCCCCATCGAACCCAGGTAGTACCGGAGTCCGATACGGTTGAAAGATTATTCAAATTCAAGCCATATATATAAGGACTGATCTCATGACGGTTCGACAATACATCAATATTCACAGCGACAGCGGTGCTAATCCCGGCTGTGGCAGTGATCGACGCGCTTCCAGCGGCGCTATTGTAGGTGGAGGAGCTGGCGGAATCGGGCGTGTAAGCGGCAGTTAGCGTATCAGAGCCGACAGCAAGGGTTCCGGATGGAATAGTAATGGAAGCTGCGCCAGAACTGAGAGAAGTGGCGCCGGAGTTATAACTTCCACTGGTCAAAACAACAGATCCGGTTGGAGTTCCGCTTGCTCCGGAAACAGAGATACTTACGGCAAGGCTCTGTGTGGTCGCAATACTTGTTGATGCCGGTGTGACCGTAACCGTGGGTGTTACCAGCGCTGGGGTCACCATTACCGACGCAGTTCCGCTGGCGCTGTTATAGGTAGAGGAGCTGGCGGAATCGGGTGTGTAGGTAGCGGTTAAGGTGTCGGAGCCCGCTGCGAGAGAGCCTGCGGAAATGGCAATGGATGCTTTACCAGAGGCGAGTATGCTCGCGCTTGAGCTATAGCTGCCGCTGGAAAGGGTGACCGAACCAGTTGGCGTGCCGCCGGTTGCAGAAACCAGGATTGTCACACCCAGGCTCTGAGCAGTTGTAATAGTGGCGGACGACAGCGCGACCGCGACCGTCGGCGTCGCCAGCTGTTGCTGCTGATTTGTAGTTTTGACTCCACCGCTACATCCCCCAATGGGGAGAACGAACAGGGAAAGAAGGGGAACGAGGAGCAGCCTCGCAAAGCGGGTCATTCATTGCCTCATATTTGTTTCGGATGAGTCATTCAAATTTGTTTCAACTTTCATTTGCGGTTGCAACTTCAGGAAAGCTAAACGAGCCCCCTCAGCAGGCTGGCTGCCGAGAAATGTATTTATGGGGCGAAGTTGCCAGCCTGGAGGTGGAAACCGCCAGGCTGGCTGTCGATACTAACTTTAAAGGAAACCTATTTCACGGTGACGGACACCTTGAACGTCTGTTCGGCACAAGGCGACTGGGTTGGGTCGTTCATGGGACAGGCTTGCGTAAGTGTAGTGGAGCCGGTCTGGAACGGTTGCTCGTAAGCGACAACGGTCACCGTGCTGGTGCCGGCCGGAGTGAGGAATTGCGCGCTGGTGCCACAGGCGGTCAGCCCAGTCACGGCAAACCCGCCAAGAGCAATCACCGCGAGAACGGTGAGCGTAGCGAATAGGCGTCCAGCATAGCGGCGGCGCACGTAGAAGAGCATCATGCCTAACGGTCCCACCAACCACCAGACAAATCCGCTCGCAGTTGGTGTTTGAGGAGGCTGGTTAAGCGCAACAGACATCGTCACCGGGAAAGTCGTTACTGGATTTGCCGGCGTGCTGGCCGAAATCTGCGTCTGGCCCGGCGAGAATACACAACGAGCATTTGCCGGCAAAGATGATGCGACGCAACTGAACCCGATCAGCCCCGTCCAGCCGCCATAGCTTGTGGTAGTGAAGGAGATCGTTCCGCTTCCTGTGGAGTTGGTGATAATCGAAGTGGTGCCAGGGCTAACCATTACCTCAGGGGAACTGACAACCGTAACCGTGGTGGGAGTGGAAACGGACTGAATGTAGTTGGCATCACCCGAATAGGTGGCAACGATGACGTCGCTACCTACCGGCAGAGCGGTTGTAGAGAGCGTTGCCGAAAAAGAACCGCTACTGGCAGGCAGTACCGCCGCCGTGCCAAGCGACGTCGCGCCGGATGTGAAAGTCACGGTTCCGGTAGGAATCCCCACGCCTGTTGATTGGATCGTCGCGGTGAAGGAGACGGAGTTTCCGCTAAGAGCGCTGAGAGGGTTGTTGTAGGGAGTATCGACGGTCAGTGCCGTGACGGTGGGTGCTTTGGTGACTGCGATTTGCAGAAGAGCGGAGACGCTGCCGGTGAATGTTGAACTTCCGTTATAGACCGCGAGCGCTGTGTGATCGCCGCCCGTGAGGCCCGAAGCAAGACTGAAGGTCGCCACTCCGCTCGAATTGAGTGTTGCCACTCCTTGCTGGACGCCATCGACGACGAGGGTAGCAGTGCCGTCAGGCGTTCCAGTCGACGCAGTGACGCTTGCGGAAAACGTAATGGGCTCGCCGAAGAATGGAGTGCCGTTGGCGGGTGAAGATATGCTAAGTGCGGTTGTGGTAGCGGTTGCAGTGGCACCGTTCCCGGTCAAGGTCAGCGTTGCGGGAGAGGCGTTTGCAGCATTGCTGGCAAGGGACACTAATTCAGACAGTTGTCCGGACGCAGTAGGTGCAAAGCTAGCGTCGAATTGACATCTATCCCCGGGAGCTATCTTACCGCCGGACGCGCAACTGCCGGATGAGGCGGCGGAAAGCTGGAAATCGCTGGTATCTCCTGAAGCTGTGTAATAAGGAGTGCTGAAGTTAAGCGGCAGGTTGCCTTCATTTTCCACGTTTGCAGAGAGGACTCCACTTGTTGCATTGACTGCCCAGTTGCCAAAGGAGAGGGTGGTGCTCGTGCGTGTCACCTTATAGGCTTTGGCTGCAGTACTGTCTGAAACATACAGATTGCCCGCCGGATCAACGGCTACACCATAAGGAGTGTTAATTCCGATGCCCGCCGTCACAGCCGAGTTCAGATCGAGAGTACCGGAGATATTCGGAATTCTTTCCAACACACCGCTCACCGGATCGGCGACGAACAAACTGCCAGAGGCGTCCACCGCGAGGCCGGAAGGCTTTCCAAATCCCACCGCGACGAGTTCCGTAGAAGGGTTCGTTAAGGGGTTGAGTATCTTGTAAATCTGGCCGGCGCCGGAATCGGCGACATACAGGTTGCCGGAGGGATCCGGTGCTACGGCGAGGGGAGTGTTCAGCGAGGATGATACGGTGCTGGCCGCTGACAAGTCCCAGGTTCCGTTATAGGGAACACCGACAATGCGCTGGTTGCCAGTGTCGGCGATATACAGATTACCGGAATTGTCCAAAGCAATGCCGGTTGGTCCGTTGAGCGCCTCTCCCGCCAATGAATCAGCAGCGGCTATGAGCGTGATCTGGGAAGAATTGCTGAGCGCGCCGTCAATCATCGGAACTTCGACGATGCGGTTGTTGCCGGTGTCGGAGATGAGGAGATTGCCGGCTCCGTCCACTGCCACGCCAGCCGGCTGATTGAGTCCATTGCCTATATCAATCGGGTTGTTGCTGCCGGGAGTGAACTCGAGCACGGCATTGTTGCCCGGATCCGCATAGAACGTGTCGCCCGCCGCATCGATGGCCACTTGTTGAGGCGAAACAAACCCACTGCCGACAGCGCTCACTGTACCAGGATCCATGGTGAGTCCAGAGCCCAATCCGACGCCGGATAGATAGAACGTGGCCAGCGGCGAGCCAGCGGACCCGCCGATTGTGGCGCCCGCCTCAGCGTTGCCGGGACGAGATGGAGTGTACTGGATGCTCTCCGAGCAACTCTGTCCGGCCGTATAAGTGGTGTTAGTCGTACACGGAGTGGTCCCGCCAGTCATGGAAAACTGCCCAGTGGCGGGAAACAGCGAGAAGGATGAAGGAGTGACGTTGGCATTGAACGCCACATCCATTGTGGCGGTCGCGGACTTACCGACTGCGATGTTACCGACACTTCCCGAGCCGAGTGACAGTTCATAAAGGTTTGGATTGTAATTTCCAAAGAGGAATGTCGTGCCGTTGGCCGTGAGAGTCAGCGGCGAACCAAGAGGCGCTTGCGCGGCCAGCAGATACATGTTGCTGTACTGCAACGCTGCTGTTGTGGAGGATCCGCCGGCAGCAAAGGGGACTTCATAGATGTTTCCGGTCCCGGAATCGCCGACATAGAGATCGTCCGCCGAATCGAACGCGAGGCCGAGGGCAGTGTTTATTCCGGAGGAAATCACCGGCGTTGGATTTCCCGGCGTGGAAGCGCTGTAGCTGCCGGCTGTAACTTCGTAGACGTCCCCGCTTCCGGTGGTGGTGAAAAACACATTGTCGTTTGGGTCCACGGCCAGGGATGTGATTGTAGTAGGAAAATTGCTGACGACTTGTTCCGCTGAGCCTGAGGGCGTGATCTCGACGATCCAGTTTGGCGTTGTCGTGCAGCAACTGGAATTGGTGGAAAGGAATACATTGCCGGTGGAATCGGCTACGACGCCATTTGGAGCCCCGTAGTAGGAGATTGCGCCCAGGCTGCCAATGTCTGCATAGATATCAGTTTCCGCAGAAACCTGGGGTGCGCAGCTGCTGCTGAGCGGAATCTTCCAGAGATGTCCGCCGGAATAATATGCATCCATTCCGCCTACGTAAAGGTTCCCGCCGTTGATGTCCAGGGCATAGCTGCCGGTGGCGGCGAGGCCCTCCGGGGGCAGGTTTATCTTCTGCGCCGCGCCGCCTGCGGCGGGAATTTCCATCAGACTCCCGCTGCTTTCCAGTTCGTACAGATCGCCGCAGGCATCCTGGACAACTTTGCCCACGCTCGTCGTTCCACTTGTGTTGACAGTAGAAAGAGAAGAAACCACCACCGGCGGCGCGCTCTGCGCCGCCGCGCTGATGACGCCTGCCGTGAGGATCAGCGCGATCCAAGTGGCGTTTTTCCGCATCGAAATCATTTTGCCCATTCTCATTTCAAGCCTCCAAATTGCGGCAGGGCGCCGCAGTTCACTGATTTTGTCCGGACCTTCGGAGTCTCCCGAGCATCCGCTCATTCGCAGCCTGATGCGCGGGAGCATCTGTGCTCCCGCGACGGGTCAGAAGTCATACTCGAATGCGAGTTCGACGATGCGAACGCCGTCCTTGGCCGTCGTGTAACCGAAGGTTTTGGCGTTGCTAATCTTCGCATCCTGGATCGCTTGCGCAGGTGTCGTGGGCGTACAACCCGGACACTCTCCGATAACCAGAGTCAGGTCGTTGAGACTGGCGGTATTGAAGGAATAGAGCGGGTGATTGAGGAAGTTGAATCCAGAAATCCTGAATTGCATGCTGCGGCTGCCACCCAGGCCAAAGTTCTTGAACACCGAAAGATCCGATGTATAGTAGGCCGGGCCGTAGACCGCCGGTAAGTTATACCATCCCTGCGTTCCCTGCTGTGGCAGGGAAAAGCAGTTTCCGTTAACGTATTGGTGCTGTTTGAGGCCCAATGCGGGATTGCAGGTGACGTCCGGCTGCAGTGTGTAATCGGAACTGCCGAGCCACTCGGCGGCGCCGAATGGAACGCTATAAGTCTTTGTTCCCACTGTATAACCAAGGGAACCATTCATTCCATAGTTAGTGCCGGTCGATACCGAAAGATCGGGGCCGCTCTGGATTGACGAAATCCCCGAAATCTCCCATCCATTGAGGACCTGGCCCAAAACCCGGTTGCCCCTGTAGAGCTTGCCTTCCTCCCACGAATAGTTGATGTTGAGTACCTGGTTGCGGTTATAGGAAAGTATCCCGTAGTCGTTTTTCAGGTCGATCGGGTCGGCAATCGCTCCAGTGTTGTAATTACCTCTTACGCCAAGAGCTTTGGACCATGTGTAATTCGCTCCGTAGATCAGTTTTCCGCTCTGTTTGTTCCAGGAGAGTTGAAGCGAATTGTAATTGGACCACGCCTTGTGACTCATCACGTTGACGTCGACATAGTTTGGATAGGGACGATAGTCGTTGGTGTTTGGAATGTCGCTGGTAGGGTAGAGTTGTCCATTGAGCGGATCTGGTTTGAAGAATGCTCCCAAGGGAATCACGTTCTGGTTCTGCAGGCCTCCGAGGGTATCCAGATGGTCGCTTTGGTTTCCAACATATGCGATTTCAAAGGTAGTGTTCCATGGACCTCTTTGATCCAGAGTCAAGTTGTAGTCGTAGGTGACGGGCATTTTGTCATCAGTGGGGTTCATTGCGCTGATACTGAATGGGGGCAGCGATTGGGGGCCTGCAACCGCATATTGGCCGCAAGGAATATAGGTAGAACGGAGAAACAACTGGTTAAATGAGCATCCTTGTCCTCCGGTGTTTTGGGGCTCGATATAAGTCTGGAGACCGATGGCGGTGGCTTCCGCGCCAGAGGAGGCGGCGGTGGAATCCTGGAAGTAGTAGGTTCCCCATCCACCACGGAATACTGTTTTGCCATTTCCGAATAGGTCGTATGACAGTCCAAAGCGTGGATTGTAGAAAACGGCGCGCGTTGGAGATCCTGCATTGGGGATACTGGGATTCCTCTTATGCCATGTGATTCCGGGCCAAGTCAGATTCGAGGCGGTGTCTGGATAGAGGACGCCTTGTCCAATCCCGAGTTGCTTGGGTTCCCATACGGCCATTCCGATGCCATGTGGATCGCTCCATGGCTCCAGATGGTCGAATCGCATTCCGAATGTGAGTGTCAGCTTTGAGGTTGTTTTCCATTGATCGGTAACAAATCCGTCAATTTCCATATAGCGTTGATTTTGAATTGGGTCGCTGGCGGCCTGGGTATAACCTGAAGGGCATCCGATCAGGAAGTTGCCGATCGAGTTGTACATGGACGCTGTCGGGGGCGTGATCACTTTCCCTGTCCCCGGGTTGATCAATAGGCTTGTCTGGTCGATGTAGCAGGAGGCATAGCGATTAAAGTTCATGTCGCCGTTCATCTGACTGCCGAGCTGCGGCCCGCTATTGCCGGTCTGCTCCATGTAGAAGCCGATGTTAATCGTGTGATTGTTGAGTACTTTGGTGAGATGGTCTTTTATGTTCCAGTCAAACTTGCGCAGGTATTGCGAGTTTGGTGGTGGCGGTATATATCCGAAGGCAAAGGATGGCACCCCCGAATCCCAATTGGAGATCTGGGGTATTTGTGATTCGTTGAGGTGCAAATAGCCTCCGTTATAGCCAGCTTTGCCCCAGGCGTTGCCGGTCATCTGGACCTTTGATGGATCGGCGAACTGTTCCGGCTGGTAATAGTAGACGCCGGCGAGGGTCAAATCATTAGTCAAGGAGGAATTGAAGAGTTTGGTTAAGTTGACCGTCATGTTATCGGTTCGGCCATAGGAAAACATTGGGGAGGGATAGGGTATCGTTCCGGGAGGGTTGTAGTAGATGTTCTGCAACGGGGACTCGACATTGACCTTCTCCAGGCCGTAGACCACGTAGAATTTGAGCGAATCGCTGATGCTGTCATCGACGCGGGTATGCAATTGAAATCCGTTACTCGACTGCTCCACATTCTTCACGTAGTTGACGCCGTCGGTCGCTTCGGTTTCTGTACCGCCGGCGTACACGGGTTGCGGAGTGCGGTTTGCCTTAGGCCAAAAGCTGGCGAGAGCGAGCGACCCGGGATTGATATCTTGAATGGGGATCTGACCGTTATTTACGATATTGCCGTTCTCGTCGGTGGCGCCATTCGGGCTGAAGCAGAAGCCTCCGACATTGGTGAAGAGGGCGGTTTGGGAGTAGTCTTGCGGGCAACCGGCCGCCAGGGCAGTGGGAGAAACATTGAGCGCCTTTGCAATTGTGGCAGTGCTCAGGTCACCATTGAGCATGGCGGCGTTGGGAATAAAGTCGGTGAGCAGGCCGGCGGGTTGGTGCTGGTCATAGTATTCGTAGCCCACCCAGAAGACAAGCCTCTTACGCCGATTGAAGTGGGTGAATGGAAGAATCACGGGGCCGCCGAGTGTCCCACCGGGATATAAGTACCTGAACTGGGGCCGCGAACTGCCGTAATAGTTTGAGAGCCAGTCATTGGAATTCAAGGCACTGTTCTTGAAATAGGTGTAGAGGCTTCCGTGATATTTCACGCCACCTGACTTGCCCACGGCGTTGATGACGACCGGTCCTTTGGCCTCCGCCGCGCTGAAGTCCGCGGTGGAAACGGTGACTTCTTTTACTTGAGACATGTTGATGTTGCCCATCTGGCCGGCCATGACTCCGGGGTCGACAAACTGGGCGCCGTCGGAGGAAAGGCTGACCCCCGCGGTTTGCGGTGCAGCGCCCAATGCGCCAAAGGCGCCCAGTTGGCCACCGCCGGGACTTGTCGTCTGGTATCCATAGAGGCCGCCGGGGCCGGTGTTACCGAGGCCTGTACCGGCGTTGAGCGTAAAACCGGGCAGAAGAGTCACCAATTCACTCACGTCGCGACCGATGGTCGACAGGCGTTTGATTTGCGCTGCCGTGATCAGGGTGCTGTGCGCGCCGGAATTGAGATTGACGCCGGCGGCTTCCGCCGAGACCCTGACTGTGATGCTCTGCGCACCGATCTTCAAAATGATGTGTGGCACCGTGACGCTATCGCCCGGATGTAAGACAATGCCGGTCACACTCCAGTTCTCAAATCCCTGGCGGCTGATGCGTAAGGAATATGTAGCGGGTGGCAAAGCCACGAACGAGAAAAAGCCGGCTCCATTGCTTTCGATCCGCCATCGGGAGCCACTTTTTTCGTTGGTAGCCAGCACGGTGGCTCCCGATACGACAGCTGCGGTCGGATCCATGACGGTACCCGAGATGGATGCCGAAGTTTGTGCCGCGGCTGGCACAGGGAAAATGGCCAGAATCAAGACTGCAAGAATCAATGGGTAGAGTCTGTTCATCACTCGCCTCGGCCGGTCGGGCTGAGAAATGTTTCCGTAATTTTGCAAGTTCCGCCTCCAAAGATCTCAAAAGGTCGTGCTTCCCCATTTGGCGGGTAATCCGTCCTACCCGCTTTTAGTGGAAGCTTCTATTGCCTCGTTTCAATTTCCAATCAGCCCCAATCGTCTTGTCTGAGAACCTCATCCAACTCACACGAATAGCCATACGCGGATTCGTGTGGCGAAGACACTGGGTGGATTTTCTGGAAATCGGGCGAACAGTAATCTCTCGAACGATGGACACGAAAGGTTAATTTGGTACATTCACGTACCGGCCCGTTACAGGCTGCGGCGGAACATCTCTATCCCATTGAATCGCCGGAGGTTAGTTAGCGTTAAAGGTGCACTGCTAAAACGTTGTTGCAACCGCGTACATGATGTGGCTATGATCGTTGTCCGGGGAGGGAGCGAACGTTGTCGAGCGACAGCCGGATTGCGGCAGGACGTGTATGGGTCCAGGCTCGCGAAGACGAACGACGCGAACTCGATACGGTGATCGCGTCGCTGTCCAACTCTTCGCGCCTAGCGCGACTCCTGACCTACATAGGGGACCAATATTTCGAGGAGGCGACCGAAAAACTCCACGAATACGACCTTGCCACTGAAGTGTTTGGCCGATCAAAGTCGACCTTCAACCCCGGTGAAGATGCAATTGTCCGGGTGGAGGCGCATCGGCTCAGGAAGAGGTTGAAGGAGTATTACGAGGGTGAGGGCAAGGATCACGCAATCCAAATTTCGTTCCCTCCCGGTTCCTACGTTCCAGTATTCACACGCTGCAACCAGGAAGTGGATACGAAGGACAGGGCAGAGGTTGCGCCCGTGATTCGAACTCCGCCAAGGCCGCGACGGTGGATTTTCGTCGCAGCCGGGTTCGTTTTACTGTTGATGGTGGGAATCGCATTCCTGATCATCGCGCAACATGGTTCCCCAAAGAAACTTGCGGTCACCACCAGTTCCGCCACATCTTCTTCAGGCACGGCAGAGGCTGGATTGTTCGCGCATGTTCCGTTGCACATTCTTGCGGGCTACAATGGGAAGCCGCAACTGAGCAGTTCCGGGACGCGATGGCTGCCTGATGAGTACGCGCACTACGGCGGAACGTGGACGCGTCCTTCAGGCTTTATAGGTCGCACCAACGATCCGCTGCTATTTGAGCATTGGCGCAACGGCGATTTTTCTTACGACATTCCTCTCCGACCGGGTATATATGAACTGCACCTGTATTTTCTGGATGGCCGATCCAAAGGAGCTTCCCCTTCCACATTCTCAGTTACGGCAAATGGGAAGCCTCTGTTGTCAGGGTTTGACATTTACACAGACGCGATGGGGGAGGACATTGCCGACGAACGCATCTTTCGCGACATCACCCCCGGTCGGGACGGCATGCTGCACCTCGACTTCACGAGCATGATGGGAACCGCGCAATTGAGTGCGATTTCGATACTACCCGGGTTGCCCCATAAGCAATTGCCCATCCGGATTGTTGCCCAGCCGAATTCATACACGGATCATAGCGGCGATTTCTGGGGCCCCGACGATTACTATCTGGGAGGCTATGCCTCAGAAAAGAGCGAAGCGGTTACCGGAACGTCGGACCCCGGACTCTATGCAGGCGAGCGATATGGAAACTTCTCTTATGCGATTCCCGCCGTTCCCGGGGACCGCTATACCCTGATTCTTCATTTTGCGGAGCTTTACTTCGGTCCTAATGCTCCCGGCGGCGGAGGCGTGGGAAGCCGCGTGTTTCGCGTGCTCTGCGACGGCCACACTCTGCTCAACAATTTCGACATATACAAGCAGGCCGGCAGCTTGCACGCATTAACGGAGACGTTCCACCATTTGAAGCCTACGGCCCAAGGGAAGCTGAACATCACTTTTCAACCGATCGTGAACAACGCTACCGTCTCGGCCATCGAAGTCATCGACGAGTCGAAATAGCAGGGTGCGGCGTAAGCAGTAACGAGCATCTACCGCGCGCTTGGAAATCATGAAAGAGGGCACAGTATGCGCATCGACGTGAACTGTCCCCTTGGTTCAGTCCATGCGAGCGACACTGCCGGCGGTTGAGTTCGGCAGCGAGGGATTCTCGACACCTATATTCACTCTTCCGCCGGCGTGCCGGTACATCATTGTTCGCGAGAGATCGAAGCAGATCGCAGAACGCGATACGGGTTCTTTATCTCCTGGCAGCTTTGTTGTGGGCGTGGGCAAGCTGCTCGGTCAGATCGAGGCGCTCCTTCCATGGATCCGGTTTTGCGACGGGTCCATTTTCGGTGAAGTCCATCAGGATGTCATTGCTGGATTTGTATTCGGGCCAGTACGGGAGCCCCTTTCCATTGGGACTGCCGGTCTTGGCGAAGTTTGCCCAGTAGCTGTTGGCTTCTTCGGCGACCTTTTCGTCCTGGGCGGTGGTTGCAGCGCCATACTTTGCCTTGACGGTGTCAAAGACATAAGGGATTTCCGACGCGTGCGGGGCGCCGGGCCACTTGTTCCGCATGGAATGCGCAACGTAGGCGAAGCGGAACTCCCAAACGGGGTCGCCCTGAGAGGAGAGAGTCTGTGCCACGAATCGCGCGGGCTCGACCATCATGGCGTCGGCGGCAACTTTCATGCGCAGCAGGAAGAAGTTGGGCGCGGATGCTGCGTCGTATGCCTTTTCCGCGGCCTTGGCATTGGCTCCAAATTGTGCGAAGAGCTGCTGCTTGTTCTTTGCGCTGGAGAAGCCGATGTCCATGTTGGTGGCGCCGACCATCACCGGTACGTGGTGATACTTGCCCTCTTTGTAGAGGGTTTGCGGCTGGGCGGTGACCACTTTGCCGTCGATCATGGGGCCTGGATAGGTAGAGGCGGCGGGGCCCATGCTGGCCATGTTCATGCCGTCGACAATGTCCTTTGCCGGGAGAGCGCGCAATTTCTTCAGGGCTTTGGCCCCGTCGCCCTTGATTCCCATACTGCGCGCGAAATTCACGCCGAGCTGCTCGGCGGAGGGGCGGCCGTTTCTTCCGACGGTGACGCCTGTAGCATCGAGCAGCTTTCTGCCACCGCCTGACTCAATGATGGCGCGCTCGAAGAGTCCTTTGGTGAGGGGTGAGGTGAGGAGCATGTGAACGGAGAAGCCGCCGGCGGACTGGCCGAATACGGTGACGTCGCGCGGGTTGCCGCCGAATGCGGAGATATTCTTCTGTACCCATTTGAGGGCCGCGATCTGATCCATGTAGCCGTAGTTGCCGAGGAGGCCGGTTTTGCTTTGCTTGGTCAGCGCCGGGAAGGCGAAGAATCCGAAGCGGCCGAGGCGGTAGTTGAAGCTGACAAAGACGATTCCTTTTTGTGCAAAGTGCTTGCCGTTGTAGACGGCCGGCGAACTGCCGCCGTTCACCCACCCGCCGCCATAGATCCACACCATAACCGGAAGCTGTCCGGTATGGTGAGCCGGGGTCCAGACGTTGAGGTACAGACAATTCTCTGACGGTTTGGTGCGTTCGGGCGCCGCGTCCTGAGGGAACAGCAGTTGCATGCAGTCATGCCCGTAATGGAGCGCGTCGCGCACGCCTTTCCATTTGGCGGGCGGTTGCGGAGGCCGCCAGCGCAGGTTGCCAACCGGGGGCGCGGCATAGGGAATGCCCAAGAACGAGGTGACTCCGTGGTGGGTAGCACCTTTGAGCTTGCCGGTGTTGATGGTGACGACATTCTGAGCGCCCGCGACGGCCGTAAACGCGATTGCCTGACAAACGATGGCTGCAATGAGGATTCTGCGCAAGTGTTTTTCTCCTTCTCCAAATGCCGACATGGCGATCACCGGCAGGTTCGTCGTTGCGTTGAAACGGTCACCGGCATTGTTGCAGCGGCATTTCGCCACTGAACCTGGGCTTATTTCTCTGGGCCGGTGCGCAACAACGTGACCATTAGCTGACGATCTGCCACTATAGTGCATGGAATTTGCGCCTGTAAAACGCAATTATTGAGAAACACTATGCGGCTTTTCGGGATAGAAGACATCTTCGGGAGGAGGGATTGAGCTGATCCTCTGCGACCTGCAGGACATTTTCGGCCATTCAGGCGGCGGTGCGTGAAGGATCCTTTGGGCAATGGTCAATGATCTTGACCGGACCGCGCCGGCCTGGCGATGGGCAAGAGGGGAGTCTTTGTCCAAGTCAGATTTCGATCCCGAGGAGTGTGGCGCCAAGGCACTTGCCGTGCGTATCGAGAGCGAGAGATCGCGTTACCGACTGATCGTCGGGACGGTGGAGGACGAAATTCAGAGCGGCTAAGCGGGGTAGGACATAACGCCTGACAGGCCTGTCTATGATGTGAGCAAAATGTGCCTGGACTCTGGCTTCGGTCAGTCGTTCCTGAAGCAGAGTGAAGTTGGTTTCTTCATAAGCAATCACGGAAATCATCAGGAGATTTCCCTTGTCGCCTGTACGCGCATGAGCAATTTCCCGCAAGAGCATTTCATGACACCTGGTAATGGATTTGGTATGAAACCAGTTCGCGCGGAATCAAGAGGGAGTGAATCCCAATTGTTTCCTTGGTTGAACCGACGACTCCGCCTCCTCCAGCCGGACCGTTGGTGTAAAGAGCTTCGACCTCACGAGGAACCAGAGATGCCGCCCGCCTTGAGTCCGATCGCCCGACAGCCCTCAACCGGATTTCATAAGGTTCGCAATTATCCTCCTGGGGCCTTCCCTCCAGGATGGAATTGATTCCAATGAAAGCAAACTTGAGATCTTTCAGGTCGCGGTTCACCAGGCGATCGCTAAGGATCTGCTGTGCGAGTTTGGCGCGTGCCATCGCTCCCGGTCCCGCATACGAAATCTGCGCCTC
>CAZWSD010000016.1:20893-22033 GCA_964636535.1 uncultured Acidobacterium sp.
CACGGACACGCGAAGGGTGTCGGGTCGAGGTTTTCCTCGTCCTCCGGATACGCGAACGCGGTCAACGCCATCGTCGTCAAGGCACACCTGAGAGAAATCCGCGACGACATCGGGGGTCAGGTAGCGAGTGGGATCTTCGATTTCATAGAGAAGTTGTTCGATGCAAGTTGCTCTGGTGATGAGGCCGCCCGATTGATCTACCTTCGTGACAATCGCATCTCCATTCTCCGATACCTCTGCCAGGGGGAAGCCAAGGTGGACCAGATTGGGGACGGTTTTGTAATCGGGATCCGCGAAATATCCCCCGGTGATCTGACCTGCACATTCGAGCAGATGTCCTATGATCGTTCCTTTGGCCAGAAGGTTCCAGTCATCCAACGCCCATCCGAACTCATATATAAGAGGAGCCAAAAACATGGAAGGATCCGCGACTCGACCCGTCAGGATCACATCAGCATTCTCGGCCAGGGCCTGGACTATCGGTTCTGCCCCGAGGTAGGCATTGGCGGAGAGGAGTCTTCCGGAAGCTGCACCGCTGAGGAGCGAGCCTGCGGAATCGTCTTTGCGAATCAGCGTCAACACATCGTCCCCGGTGATGGCGGCGACGCGCAATTGGGGAAGCCCGAGCCGTTCAGCGATCTGTCTGGTGGCTTTGGCTGCTGCAGTGGGATTCGCTGCACCCATGTTGCTGACAATCCGTGTTTTGTTCGCCGCGCAGATCGGCAACACCGCTTCCATTCGTTCTTCCAGCAAGGGATCATATCCGGGCGCTCCGTTCAGAAGCCGCGATGCCTGCGCCAAAGCGATCGTGCGTTCTGCGAGGCACTCAAACACGAGATAGGAGATTGAACCCTGCTGTGCCAGTTCCAGGGCGGGGTCTATTCTGTCGCCCGAATAACCTGCTCCACAGCCGATTCTAACTGCCCTCATAAGGATTTCCCGATTGCGGTGCTTTGTGAGGCTATCTGAAATTCGGTAGCGCCACCGGTAAGGAAGGGGGACGCAAAGCGAGAATTGAAAGCCAGTGATGTGGCGCTGTCCTTCTGGTAATGGCAAAGGAGAGCGCAGGAATGGTGAAGCGGAGGCGGAAATGAGGCAAATCGAGCAGGCCGGAGTTCGCACCTGTGTGATGGATCCAGC
>CAZWSD010000017.1:0-21393 GCA_964636535.1 uncultured Acidobacterium sp.
TCGGCCACGAACAAGGATTCTTCCAGGGCTGGAACGGCTCCGTCACCGCTGGCGCATCGCTCGTCACCGCCACCGAAAATCAGTACACCGTCACCGCCGGACTCAGCCTCAACCGCGTCTCGCCCACCGTCAGTTGGCTCCGCCGCCGCAACAACACCCAGTTCGACTTCAGCGCCTCCTACGGAAAAATCACCCAGCCCGCCTATACGGACGCTACCGGCGCCCTGGTGCCCGCCATCATCACCAAATCCGCCATCTATCATGTCGGCGGCGAGCGCGACGAATACTTCTCGCCTCGCTTCTTCGCCCTCGCCCAAACCTCCTTCGATCACAACTTCAGCCAGAACCTGAAACTCCAGCAGATCTACGGCGGCGGCATCGGTTGGACCGCCATCCAGACGCGCCGCCAGCAAGTCGACCTCAAGGCCACCCTTCAGTATGAAAAACAGCAGTTCATCGCCAGCGCCACCAACCAGAACCAGAACCTCGTCGGATCCACCTTCTCCACCAACTACGCGCTGCATCTCAAACCGTTTACCTTCCAGCAGAGCCTCAGCTACGTCACCGCCTACAACAATCCCAAGGCCTACTCCGCCAACGAAATCAACCAGCTCGTCTTCCCCACATGGAAAAACCTCGCCTTCTCCCTGGGCAGCAATGACAGCTATCTCAACTTCGTCCCCGCCACCTTGCCGCCCACCAAACACAACTCCTTCCAATTCATCATGGGACTCACCTACTCATTTCATTCCCACTACTAACTGCGCCTTACCCCAGCTCACGCGCGGGCCGCGCCACACATCGCGCATCGTTGCCCGCGCAGATTCCCTCGGTCATCCCGCTCTTTCGCATGAATTAGCATCAAAATGAACCGCCCTCGCGTCCTTAGTCTTATGAAGTTTTCCCGGCTCCGAATCCTCAGTACGACTTTCGCCGCCGCTGCTGCAGTTCTTCTCTGCTGCTCTGCTGGCATAGCCCAATCGCCTGCCCCAAAGCCCCGGCGCAAACCCTATAAGTCTAAAAGGACCGCAAAGCAGGGCCCCGATGTTCTGGTCTTCACCAATGGGGACCGGCTCCAGGGAAAATTCCTCCATGCGGTTGGCGGAAGCCTCGAATTCCACAGTGACATGCTCGGCAACATCACCGTGCCGTGGAGCAACGTCAAACAGCTCCGCACCGTATCGCGACTCGCAGTCCTGCCCGGCAGCGTCGCCGTGCGCCACGGCAAGATTCCCCAAAAGGTCCCCGTAGGCACGCTCTCACTCGCGAACAACACCATCACTGTTCACCAGCAGCTTCCCGCCCCTGCCGTTCACATCCCGGTCAAGCGCGCCCACTTCGTCCTCGACGAGAACACCCTCCAAAAGGAGCTCCGCAGCCACCCCAACATCTTCCAGGCATGGAACGGCTCCATCAACGGCGGCGCCACCGTCGTCGAAGCTACCCAAAAGGAATACACCTTTTCCGGCGGCATCTCCATGCAGCGCACCGTTCCCACCGTGAGCTGGCTCAATACACGCAACCGCACCACCTTCAACCTCAGCGGCTCCTACGGAAAAATCACTCAGCCCGGCTACGCCCAAACCTCCGGCACTCCACCCGTCACCACCTACGCCCCTGCAACGCAAACCAAAAGCGTCATTTATCACGCCGACGCCGAGCAGGATAACTACTTCTCCTCCCGCTTCTACGGCCTCGTCCAGACCTCACTGGACCACAACTTCGCGCAAAACCTCGGCCTCCAGCAGTCCTACGGCGGTGGCGTCGGCTGGACCGCCGTCAAACTGCCCTCGCAGGAATTCGATCTCAAGGCCGCCGTTCAGTACCAGGGTCAGCAATTCATCAACGCGGCCCCGGGGCAGAACCGCTCCCTCGCAGGGTCCAACCTCGCCCTCGTCTACCAGTTGAGACTGCCCCACAACATGCACTTTGCGCAAAACGCTGCTTATAACCCGGCCTTCAATACACCCCGCGCCTACTCCGCCACTGAGACCAACTCGGTGACCATTCCCTTCTTCAAGAACCTCAGCCTTTCCATGGGTACCATCGACAGCTACCTCAACGCGCCGCCGTCCTCCCTGCCGCCCACCAAACGCAACTCCTTCCAGCTCACCACCGGCGTCAGCTACACCATCAGATCCAAGTACTGACCGGCGCTGATTTCGCGGCGCAGGAAAGCCCCGCATCGCTCGCCGGCATGCGGGGCCTTGTGTAACAACCGCTACTTTTTCTTGCTCGCCGCCGGCGCCGGCAGTGGCGGCACGTTCGGCGTGGCCTGCGTAGCCGTCGACGTGTTCTCAATCGGCTCCTGCAAAATCGCCAGCGCCGCCGCCGGCAACGATTCATCCGCATGCTTCAGCAGCAGCGTTACCTGCCACATCTGCGTCGAGCTCAGTACGTGATCGAACGAAGGCATCCCCGTCAGACGAATGCCGTTCGCCACCTTCCAGTAGGTCACGCCCGGAGGATCGTTGCTCACCCCCACGACCTTTGGATTCCAGGAATGAGGCCACCACAGCTGCGGAGCCGGCGGATACATGTGCGCTGCGTAATCTGTCGGATGCCCATACACCCCGTGGCACTCCGCGCATTGCGCGTGAAATATCTTTGCCCCCGCTATCAGGTTCGCAGGCGTCGCCTCAATCGGCACCGTGTGCGGCATATCGCGATGGATCCGCGCATTCAGCGGAATGTGCACAATCTGCTTTTCATATGGAAATGGCGTATCCGCCACCGCCACCGGAGGATTCCCAAAACGGAGATACAACAATCCAGCAATCGGTATCAACAGCAACGTCACAACCACGCCCAACAAAAATTTCATCCCTGCTCCTCGCAAAAAATTCTTTGGCCAATGCCAATCCACGATGCCTTGCAAATATATAGACGAAAGTCTCACATCATTCTTCGATCAAAATGTCTCCCGCGCCCATCGAATGACGAAATCTTCATCAACCCCGCCCATGAATCCACCTCCGCGACCCATCTTTCATCGCTTGCGCAGGTCAAACAAGTCCGGTCATGCGCGCAAAAAGAGTTACGGCGATCCTGAAACGAACTCAGAGCGTGCCGGGCAAGGCGCTCACCGCCTCCGGCTTGAGACTCGAACCGTACTTCGCTGCCAGCAACCGGCGCGCCACTTGAACGCGAAGTATCCTGCCCCCCGCCGAAACAAGAAAAGCCACCCACGAAAGCACCGGCCCCAGCGATGCGCTCGAATGGTCCAGCTCTCGCATCACTGCCCGCAAATATGCGCCTTCACCCCGCTTCAGCAGAGCCTTCAGCCCCGCATACCGCTGCTGCGAAACAACATTGATCGTAAACATCATCCGCAACAGCAAAGAAGAGTTGCCTTGCGCCCGCAACCTCTCGTAGATCGGCTCATAGATCCGCCGCAGCTGCGACACCGACTCTCCCCTGCGGTTATGGAACGCCGCAATCTGCCCATCATGCTCGCGAATGATGCTCACCCGGACCGGGCTCATAAGAAAAGAGCTCTGCCGCGCCACCCTCGCCCACATCTCAAAGTCGCCCGCGTAAGGCAAATCGGTGCGGAATGGATTCGCCCTCGCGATTGCCGTCCGCACTGAAATGTTCGAAAGACTCCCGGGAAGTGAACCAAATATCGCAAAGTAAAGGTCAGACTCCGCCGGAGTGATGAAATCCGGAACAATCTCGCACTCAAAACGGGTCAAACTGCAAATCGCATTACCCCGATCGTGATTTGCCCGTATGAACCCAACCTCTGCCCCGACTGCCTTCCACTGCTCCACAAGCCGCGCCAGCGCAGCCCGGTCCGCAAGATAATCATCGTCGCAAAGTATCTGGCTGATCTCATGCCGAGCCTGGCCAAACAGAAAATTCAGATTTCCAAACTGGCCCAGATTCAAGTCCTGTAAATAAACCCTGATGCGTGGATCCTCCAGCGACTTCAAGTATTCGCGCGTCCCGTCCTGCGAGCCATCATCGCTGATGATCAACTCCCACTCCGGATAGCTCTGCCCCAGCACCGAATCAACCGCTTCCCGCAGATACTTGAGGCGGTTGTAGGTAGGCATCACAATCGAAATCGGCATGGATTCTCCGGGGAAAAATCTGCTGGATCGGCGAGCCGCGGATCCGTGCGGCTATAGGGGACAGACCGCTCAGGCCCCATCCTGCTGGCTCCGCTCGTCCATGTCAAGGAACTTGGAACAACACCGAGCCACAACAATCTCAACCCGCTCACTCAATCCAGCCGCCGCCCACCACTTCATCCCCATCGTAGAAAACGGCCGCCTGCCCCGGCGTCACGGCGCGCTGCGGCTCGTCAAACTCGATCTCCACTTCATCGGCGCCCGCCCCGCGAATCACCGCCGACGCCGGCTCATGGCGATGCCGTATCTTCACCTCCGCGCGAATCTCGCCCCTCAGCTCCTGAATCGCGATCCAGTTCAAATCCCGCGCCCGAAAGACGCTCCTCGCCAGATCCTCGCCACCACCCACCGTCACGCGGTTCTCCATCGGATCGATCTGCAACACATACAGCGGATTCGCAGCGCTCACGCCCAGCCCCTTGCGCTGGCCCACCGTGAAGTTGTGAATGCCCGCATGCCGCCCCACCACCTCGCCATTCGCCGTCACCATCTCACCCGAGGTATCCGGCATCGCCTCGCCCTGCTCGTCAAGGTAAGCGTCGATAAACTGCTTGTAATCCCCGCCCGGAATAAAACAAATCTCCTGCGAATCCGGCTTCCCCGCCAGCCCAAGCCCGCTATCCGCCGCAATCCCGCGCACCTCCGGCTTCGTATACCCGCCCAGCGGAAACAGCGTCCGCGAAAGCTGCTCCTGCGTCAGCCCAAATAAAAAGTACGTCTGGTCCTTCGACCGGTCCGCGGAACGCTTCAAAATCCACCGGCAACGCTCCCGGTCATACTCATTCCGCGCATAGTGTCCCGTCGCTATGCGATCGGCCCCAAACTGTCGCGCCCGCAGCAGCAACTGATCAAACTTCAGATGGTTGTTGCACAGCGAGCACGGAATCGGCGTCCGCCCCGCCAGATACTCCTGCACAAACGGCCGCACCACATCCGCCTCAAACCGCTCCTGCTCGTTCACCAGGTAGTAGGGAATCCCAAGCTTTTCCGCCACCCGCCGCGCGTCGTATACATCGTCAATCGAGCAGCAACGCCCCTGCACCTGCTCCGGCATCCCGTCGCGCCCGGCCAGCCGCCGCTGGTTCCACAGCTGCAAAGTCAGCCCGATCAGCTCGTAGCCCTCGCCTCGCAGCATGGCCGCAACCGTCGAGGAATCCACCCCGCCCGACATTGCCACCGCAACTGTGTTATTAAAGGTCACTCCCTTAAGTATGCAGGCAAGCCCTTGCCGGTTGCGAATTCTACGGCCAATTCTCCCGTCCAGCGCTACCCCAGCGTTCCTGCGTTCACCGGCGCAAGCTCTCGCAGCCGCGCCACCGCCGCCGGAACAATCTCCAGCGCCGCGTCCACATCGGCCTCCGTCGTCTGCTTGCTCAGGCTGAAGCGAATGCTCGCCCGCGCATGCTTCGGCGTCACTCCCATCGCCAGCAAAACATGAGACGGATCCGTCGCGCCAGACATGCACGCCGACCCTCCCGATACCGCCAGCCCCCGCAAATCCAGCGAAATCACCAGCGCCTCACCCTCAAGGTGATCAAAGTAAATGCTGCTCGTATTCGCCGTCCGCGGAACGCCCGCGCTGTGCACTCCCGATCCCGGTACCGCTGACACAATCCCCTGCTCCAGCCGGTCGCGCAGCGCCCCCAGCCGCTCTACTCCGCCCGCATTCAGGCTTTCAATCGCAATCTCCGCCGCCTTGCCCAGACCTGCAATCCCTGCAACATTCTCCGTTCCCGCCCGGCGCTGCCGCTCATGCGATCCCCCAAAGATCAGCGGCTCAATTTGCAGCCCCTTGCGAATGTACAGAACCCCCACACCCTGCGGCGCATGCATCTTGTGCCCGGAAATGCTCAACAGATCCACACCCAGATCCTCTACCTCCAGCGGCAGCTTGCCCGCCGCCTGCACCGCATCCGTGTGGAAGCGAACACCCGCCTCCCGCGCGATCTTCCCAATCTCCCGCACCGGCTGAATCGCGCCCGTCTCGTTGTTCGCGTACATCACGCTGATCAGCTTCGTATTCGGCTGCAGCGCCCGCCGCGCATCCTCGGGATCCACCACGCCTTCACTCGAAACCGGCAGGAACGTCACTTCCACCCCGCGCTCCTGCAGCTTTTCCGCCACATGCAGCACCGCGTGGTGCTCAATGCTGGTCGTGATCAGATGATCCCCGGGCCGCACCATCCCGAACAGCGCCGCGTTATCGCTCTCCGTCCCGCCCGAGGTAAACACCACCTCCGCCGGTCGACAGCCCAGCAGCTTCGCCAATTGCGCCCGCGCCTGCTCCACCCCCGCCCGCGCCCGCTGTCCCGGCTGGTGGATCGAAGACGCATTCCCAAAACTCTCCAAAAACCACGGGCGCATCGCCTCCAGCACCTCCGGCAGCACCGGCGTCGTCGCGTTCGCATCCATGTAAATCCGTTGCATATCTTGCCCTTACCTTACATTGCCCACACGGTAACTACCCGGCATCGAAACCCAACCCATGACACTAACACAAAAGGCGTCCCCATCGGGACGCCCTCTGCTCGCTTTCCCCGCGCCTACCTCTGCGCAATCGGTACATACTTCGACGGATACTCCGGCCCAATGTACTCCGCGCGCGGACGAATCAGCCGGTTGTCATCCAACTGCTCGATCACATGCGCCGCCCATCCCGCGATGCGGCTCACCGCAAAGATCGGCGTGAACAGATCAATGTCAATCCCCAGCGTCGTATACGTCGAGGCCGAGTAGAAGTCCACGTTCGCATTCAGTTTCTTCTCTTCATTAATGAATAACTCAATCTTCCGCGACATCTCAAACCATTTCGCGTTGTTCGCCGAACGGCCAAGATCCTCAGACATCCTGCGCAGGTGCGTCGCGCGCGGGTCTTCCGTGTGGTACACACGATGCCCAAATCCCGATACCTTCTGCTTCTCGGCCAGCATCCGGCGCACATGTTCCACCGGATCCTCGCCGCTCTTGTCCACCGCGAACAGCATCCGCATCACGTTTTCGTTCGCGCCGCCGTGCAGCGGCCCCTTCAGCGCTCCAATCGCGCCGGTAATCGCCGAGTGCATGTCAGACAAAGTCGCCGCGATCACCCGCGCCGCAAATGTCGACGCGTTCAACTCATGATCCGCATGCAGAATCAGCGCAATGTCAAACGCCTTGGTCGCCGTCTCGCTCGGCTTCTCACCCGTCAGCATGTAAAGAAAGTTCCCCGCGTGCGACAGCGAAAGATCCGGCTGCACAATCTCCTTGCCCTTGCGAATCCGATCAAACGCCGCCACGATCATCGCAATCTGCGCCGTCAGGTCAAAGGCCTTCCGCACGTTTGACTCATGATCCACCGCCTTCTCGTTCGGATCGTAAAAGCTCAGCGCCGATACCGCCGTCCGCAACGCCTGCATCGGTGTCCCACTCTGCGGAAACGATCGCAGCAGATCGTAGATCTTCGCGTCCACCTTCCGGGCCGCCGCCAGCTTCTGCGTAAACTTCGCCAGCTCATCCTGGGTCGGCAGCTTGCCATGCCACAGCAGATACGTCGTCTCTTCAAAGTTCGAGTGGTTGGCAAGGTCGTGAATGTCGATGCCACGATACGCCAGCACTCCAGCCTCGCCGTCGATCCAGCAAATGCCGGAGTTGGCGGCAACAATTCCTTCCAGTCCTTTACTTGCTACAGCAGTCGACATACTTCTCCCTTATCCTTCTGAATCTCTGGCGCACGGCGTCATCAGGCGCACCCCGTAACGCAGGCGTCGAAACCTCAACGGTTCGCGCCATTCACATCAACGCGCTCGCGCGCGCGGCCACGTGTCACAATAGGCAACTCTTTTTTATAGCCTACGCGCGAAAGCCTTGTCACATACCGCACAGAACCTTGTGCAAATAGGCATTCCTTTTGTACCCCGGCGTCAAATAGCCGCGCCATCCCTGCTCAGTGCGTGCGTTCCACCAGGTATCGCGCCACCATGCGCAACCCTTCCGCCGCCGGCCCGTACGGCTCCAGCACCGCAAATGCCTCCCGTATCAGCCGGGCCGCATCGTTCCGCGAGGCCTCAATCCCAAACACCGCCGGCCACGTCGCCTTGTCCGTCGCCACGTCCTTGCCCGCCGTCTTGCCCAGATGCTCGGAATCCTGCGTCACATCCAGAACGTCGTCCACAATCTGGAACGCCAGCCCCGCCTTGCGCCCGAATGTCGTCAGTCGCTCCACATCCTCTGCCGTCGCCCCGGCATATATCCCGCCCGTCGCAATGCTCACACGGATCAGCGCGCCCGTCTTCGCCCGGTGAATCGCATCCACTGACTCCGGCGTCGGCTTCGTCCCTTCCCCTTCCAGGTCCAGAACCTGCCCGCCAATCATGCCTTCCACCGTGCCCGTCGCCTCGGCAATCAGCCGGATAATCTGCACCGCCGCCGCCGCCGGGCATTTCATCCCCGCCAGCACCTCGTAGGCCTGTGTCTGCAGCGCATCCCCGGCCAGAATCGCAATCGCCTCGCCGTACGTAACGTGGCAGGTCGGCTTCCCACGCCGCAAATCGTCGTTGTCCAGCGCCGGCAAGTCATCATGAATCAGCGAGTAGGTATGCAGCATCTCGATCGCCGCGCCCAGCTCCTCGATGCCCTCCGGCAGCCCATCCAGGCCGTGCGCCGCCCGAATCGTCCGAGCAGCTTCCATCGCCAGAATCGGCCTCAGCCGCTTGCCTCCCGCAAATACGCTGTGGCGCATCGCCTTGTGAATCGACGACGGAACCGCCTCCGCGGCGGGAATCAGCCGCTCCAGCGCGGCATCGGTGATTTCCACCCCATGGCGACGAATTTCGGTAACATCAAAGATCGCGGACATTTTATTAGCAATCATAACTGAAGCTCCGCCCCGGAATCGGCGACGCCCCCTCCCGACCTCACGGCTCCAGCCGCAGCGTGTCCTTCGTGTCCCGATCCACCTCCGCCTGCCCATACGGCAGCACTATCGATCGGCCGTGATACCAGTACGGAAACTGGTCCCGGTACCACGGGCTGACCGGGTCCCCGGACTGCCCCATAAAAATGTTCTCCGTCGCCTGGTCCGGGTGAGCCCAGTCCATCGTGAACCGCTGCGACGGCCCAAAACTCCGCCCCACCTGCTTCACCGTTGACTTGCTCCCCGACTGCGGCAGCGGTCCCACCCCCGTCCAATCCTTGAACCACGGCAGCATCCCCCAGAGTGGATGCTCCACCTCCAGCACATGCCATGACCCGTACTTCCACTTCGCCAGATCCTTGGGAGCATCTCCATCCTTTAGACCGCGCCGCACCACCGCCGCCAGAAAATCATTCCAGTTCCCGTATCGTTTCGGCAGCCACTCCACAGGCTCGTTCATCATCATCTCTTCCTGCACATAAGAGCTCTCCGCCCAGCTGTACATCTTCCATTCCTTGCCCAGCTTCGGCTGCAGCACCATCGGCCAGAATGCAGCCTTCGCCTGCGTCACAATGCTCGCCGCCGCCGAATTCACCCCCATCTCGCCATTCCACCCCCTCAACAGCTCCGCCGCCTGCCGCAGCCGTTTTCCCGGATGCTCCGAGTGGTCAATCGCTTGCGCCAGCCGCCGCGCCAGCTCCTTGTCCAGCGACGAGTACACACTCGTCTGCAGCGCCATCATATCCGCCGGAGTCAAATCCTTCCGCCCGCTCAGTGTCTCCCATATCCGCTGGTTCCGGTACGGCGCTGCCCATTCCAGCGTAATCGGCCACGGATCATCGTCCGGCGTCACCCGCGCATTCGCCGTCGCCAGCAGCCCGCCCCGCGGGTTATACGCCCACGGCAGCTTGTCAAACGGAATGAATCCCTGCCACTCATGCTTGCTGCCATCCTTGATTGGAACCCCCATCAGCCCGTTCGGCCGATACGGAATATACCCAACCGCGTGGTACCCGATATTGCCCTTGTCATCCGCATACACCACGTTCAGCGAAGGCCCCCACCAGTGCCGGAACGCCGCGCAAAAGCTCTTCCAGTTCGTCGCCGAATCCAGCCCATACAGCGGCAGCCGGTCCGCCTCCGGGCTGAACGCATTCCACTGCAGCGCCACCGTCTCATGCGTATGCGGCAGCACCGGATTCAGCACCGGCCCATGATCCGTAATCTCCACCGTCAGCGGTACACCCTTGCCGCCCCGCACCGGAATCACCTCGTGCAGCTCCTTCAGCGGCTTCCATCCCGTCGCCGTCTCATACTCGCCCTTGCCGTTCAGGTGCTCCACGTAAAGATCCTGCGTATCCCCGTAAAGCGCCGTAAATCCCCACGCAACGTCGTCGTTGTGCCCGGCCACCACAAACGGCACACCCGGAATCGTCACCCCAGCCACATGAAATCCCGGCGCTTCCAGGTCCGCCTCGTACCAGATATCCGGAATCTGGTGCTCCAGGTGCATGTCGTTCGACAGCATCGGCTTCCCACTCGCCGTGTGCGCGCCCGATACCACCCACTCGTTCGACCCCGGAATACACCCCCGGCAAACCGGCCGCCCGTCAATCGACCGCAGCTGCTCCATGTCGCGAAACTCCCCGCGAAACGCCCCCCACGTCACCCGGCTCACCGCCTTCAGCACTCCATGCCCAGCGCCCTCTGCCTTCCCGCCGGAAACCCCTCCTTCCGGCATCGTCCCCAGCCGCATCTTCTGCATCGGCGGATGATCCCACTTCGACCCCGTCGGATACAGATACGCCGCCAGCCCCGGCCCTATCTTCGCCGTCACCTCCGCCCGCGCCAGCTTGTCCGGCCAGAAAGTGTCCAGCCGCTGCACCATGCTCAGCCCGATCACCACCGAGTCCACCGTCGTCCACGGCTGCGGCTTGTACATCAGCACCCGAAACGGCGTCGGCAGATTGTTCTCATGGCTCTGGATGTACGCATTCACGCCCCGCGCATAATCGGCAAAATACCGCTGTTCCCGGGGACTCATCGACTTCGCGATCCTCTGCGCCGTCTGCTCCATCAGCAGCACCCGCTGCAGCTTGTCATGTGCCAACGCCTTCGCCCCGAATATCTGCGCCACATCCCCGGCCGCAAACCGCCGCGCCACGTCCATCTCCCACAACCGGTCTTGCGCCGTCACGTATCCCTGCGCAAATAGCAGGTCGTCCATGTTCGCGGCTTGAATGTGTGGAATCCCGTGCCCGTCCCGCCGCACGGTCACCGCCGCCTTCAACCCGGGCACATGAATCGTGCCGTTAATCTGCGGCAGCGTCGCATACATGTCGTGGCAAATCCACCACGCCGCGCCCATCACGCCAAACCCGACAACCAATACCAGAACCAGCAGGCTCAAAAGCACATTACGAAGCACCTTGCGGAGCTTCCCATTTCCCGGCGCAGACGATGTAACGGCCATATCGCAGCCATTCTCTCATTCCTGCCACGAATGCTTCGCCCACTACTCCGTTACCCGCTACACCCCAACCCGCACCCAGTCCATCCCTGCCGCTTCGGCCGCCGCAATCCCCGCATCCGCGTCCTCAAACACCAGGCAGTGCCCCGGCTCCACGCCCAGCCGCGCCGCCGCCGTCAAAAACGGCTCCGGATTCGGCTTCCCGTGCTCATAGTCTTCCGACCCTACCAGCACATCGAACCGGTCCAATAGACCCAGCTGTGTCAGCGACCGATGAATCCCCGCCCGCGGCGAACCCGATACAATCGCCAGCGGAATCCGCCCGTGCTGCGCCTCCACGTGCGCCACCACCGCCGGAATCGCCTTCAGCTCCGGCAACAGCTCGTAGTAGAGTTCCTCCTTGCGCCGCACCACCTCCGCCGCCGGCATCTGGTACGCGAAACGCTCGTTCAACAGCTCCACGCTCTTCACCAGCGGCATCCCGCCCCACTCGTAAAACAACTGCTCCGGAAAATGCCCCCCGTGCTCCTCCACCGCCTGACGCCACGAAATCCAGTGCAGCGGCATCGAATCCGCCACCGTCCCGTCAAGGTCAAAGAGATATGCGCGATACGGCTTCGCCGGAATCACCAGCGGCTCAAATGTCATCGTCGCCAATACAGACTCCTGAGAAATTCCCCTGCAATCAGACTACGACACCCGCCTCTTCCACCCGCCTCCGCTTGACATGACGCATCGCTCACGCAATCCTAGACAATTCCGCGGGATTTATTCATTTACAGGAGTCGCCAGCGTTGAGAGTTCGCGTTTTCTATCACGACAAGTGCTTCGACGGAGCCTGCTCGGCATCCCTCTTCAGCCGCTTTCACCGCGAGTGCGTCACTGCCAGCGCCACCTACGAGTTCTGCGGCCTGGTCCACCGCGCCGGTGCCCTCTTCAACCAAGCCGACTTTACCGGCGACGAAAACGCTATCGTCGACTTCAAATACTCCGCCTCGCCCAAAATCACCTGGTGGTTCGATCACCACCTCAGCGCCTTCCTCACCCCCGATGACCATCAGGACTACCTCGCTGGCATCGCCGACGGCCGCTACGCCAACCGCCGCTTCTACGATCCCAATTTCACCTCCTGCACCAGCTTCCTCGCTCACATCGCCTCCTCCAAATTCGGCATGAGCACCCAACCCTTCGCCGAACTCATCCACTGGGCAGACGTCGTCGACGGCGCGCTCTACGAAAGCCCCAAGGCCGCCGTCGAAATGGCCGCCCCGGCCATGAAGCTCACCCTTATCATCGAGTCCACACAGGACCCGGCCTTCGTCCCGCGCCTTATTCCCCTGCTCACGCAAATGCCCCTGGCTGACGTCATCAGCCAGCCCTTCGTCACCGAACTCCTGCCCCCGCTGCTCACTCGCCACCAGGAGTCGCTTACCCTCATCCGCGACCGGTCGGAAATGAAGGACGGCACCATCTACTTCGACATCACAGACCGCCAGCTCGAGGGCTACAACAAGTTCATCCCCTACTACCTCCATCCCAACTCCACCTACTCCATCGGGCTTTCAAAATCCAGCTTCCGCACCAAGGTCTCCGTCGGCTCCAACCCCTGGACCCGCCGCAAACCGGAAGAAATGGTCAACCTCGCCGCCATCTGCGAGCGCTACGGCGGCGGCGGACACGCCCGCGTCGGCGCCATCTCCTTCCCGCCTGACCGCTCTGACCACGCCCGCGCCGCCGCCGCCGAAATCGTCGCCGAACTCCGCGCCCACGAGCGCACCTTGACCGCATCCTGAGGCGACACTTGTAGCATGAGCACTTCAGCCGCCCATCCCGCTCCATCCGATTGGCCGCTCGTCTCGGTCCTCTTCATCACCTACAAGCGATTCCAGCAGCTCGAACGCGCCGTGCGCGCCTTCCGCGAGCACACCGACTACCCCAATCTTGAAATCGTCATCGCCGACGACGGCAGCCCAGCGGAAGTCCAAGACCAAATCCGACGTCTGCCCGCCGCCAAATTCGCCCTCTCGCCCAGGAATCGCGGCCTCGGCGCCAACAACAACAATGGAATCCGCCTCTGCTCCGGCAAGTATCTCCTCATGATCCAGGACGACTGGCTCTGCCAGGGCCCTCCACACTATCTGCGTGAGGCCGTCGGCGTGATGGAGGCGAATCCCCGCGTCGGCATCATCAACTTCGCCGGAGCCAACCACCCTCCCGATCTCAACCATCGCCTGCCGGGCAGCGACGAGCCCTGCTACCTCACCACTACCCCCGCAATGAGCTACGACGGCGCCAGGGAATTAGCTTTCTACACTGACCAGCCCCACCTGCAATCGATCGAATCGATCCGCCACCTCGGGCCTTACGAAGAGCTCCCCATGGTCCAGAGTGAAAGCCGATACGAACAGGCCTGGAAAGCGCAAACTCAATATCGGACAGCCACCTTCCCGGCCTGGCATCTCAAGGTCTTTCAGTGCGATTACTCTCCTGAAAGCTACAGTTCAGCCATGTTCAGCAGGCGGGCCTCGGCAAAACTCTACCCCACTGCCCTCTGGCTCAAACGTCACTTCAGGCCGGTCTACCGCGTCGCAAGGGCATCGTTCTATCTCATCGTGCGTCTCCTCGAAAAACTGCAGATCGTCAAATAGCGCCTCGCCGCCTTCGCCACAAACTCTCCCCCTCCACAAACGCACCGTCGCCCTGCCAACAGCCAGCCTCGCCAATCCCCGCAAATTCTGCATCCTACCGGTTTGCGATAGTCTTTAGGCAACACGGCATTGGCGCCGCATCCCAATCAGGGCCTGGCAACAGTCTCCGATCGTCTCAGCCAGCGCCACCCATGGTCAGCAACGTCAGGATTCCGCCGCCAACATGAGCGTCAAGCGCCACACCTTCTACAACCTCTGCGGCTCCATCGCGCCCATGTTTATCAGCCTGGCCACCGTGCCTCTGTTCCTGCGCCTCATCGGAGACGCCCGCTACGGCGTACTCGCTCTCGTGTGGCTCTTCCTCGGCTACTTCGGACTCTTCGATCCCGGCATTACCAAGGCCGCCGAATTCCACATCGCCCGCCTCCACAAAACCGATCAGCAAAAGGAAAGAGAGAGCGTCTTCTGGACCGCCATGGCCATCAACCTGGCCTTCGGACTCGTTGGCGGAGCCGCGCTCTACCTCATCGCCCGACCCATCTTCACCTCCTTCTTCAAGATGCCCGGCGAGCTCCGCTCAGAGGTCCTCGCAAGCCTGCCCTGGCTTGCCGCTTCACTCCCCGTTTCGATTGGAACCGGCATCCTCGGCGGAGCCCTGCAGGCTCGCGAGCAGTTCGGCATCTACAACATCATTCGCTTCTTCAACATCTCCCTCACCCAGCTGGCGCCACTTGCCGTCGCCTATTGGCACGGTCCGCAACTCACCTGGCTCATCCCCACCGTGCTCATCGCCCGCGCCGTCGGCATCATCCCCTCCATGATCGTTCTCACCCGCCGCCTGCCCTTGCGCGGCACGGGGCGTATCGACCCCTCGCTCTTCAAAGAACTGTTCTCCTATGGAGGATGGATCACCATCACCAATGTCCTCGGTCCCGTGCTCACCACTCTCGACCGCATGCTCATTGGAAGCCTCCTCAGCGCCGATGCCGTCGCCTTCTATTCCGTCCCCTTCAACCTGGTCGCCCGCGTCTCTGCTCTCCCCGCCGCCTTGCAAAACAGCATCTTTCCAAAACTCTCGCGAAACACCCAGCAGGACAGCGCCCGCCTCGCTTCCGATGCCGTCCTCGCCCTGGCCGCCGTCATGACTCCCATTGCCGTCATCGGCGTTGCCGTCCTTCCCATCTTCATGCGCTTCTGGGTCGGCTCCGCCTTCGCAAAACATGCGGCACCGGTCGGCCTCATCCTCCTCATCGGAGTCTGGATCAACGGCGTCGCATTCATCCCTTTTGGCCACCTTCAGGCTCGCGGCCGTCCCGATATCATCGCAAAATTCCATGCCGCCGAAATCCTCCCCTTCATCGCCGTCCTTTGGCTCGGACTCCACTACTTCGGACTCATTGGCGCCGCCGTCGCATGGAACCTCCGCGTGGCCGCTGACGCAATCCTCCTGTTCATGGCCGGTGAACCCATCCCCCGGTGGCGCAGGCTCATCCCCGGATGCCTCATCCTCATCGCCGCCGCATTCCTCAGCCCCACCGCCATCCTTTCCGGAAAAGCACTCCTGGAATGCGCCGTCATTGCACTGGCTCTCGCCTGGTCCTGGAACTTGAGCCCAGCCATCCGCACCCTCATTCGCGCCCAGCTCAACTGGATGCGCACCAGACCGGTCATCGGATGAAACCATCTCCTCAATCCCCGGCCGCTCCCTGCGCGCCGCCGCGCATTTCCATTGCCATGGCGACCTACAACGGCGAAAACTTCATTCGCGAACAGCTCGACAGCATCGCCCGGCAAACCCTGCTGCCCACCGAACTCGTCATCACCGACGACGGCTCAACCGACAGCACTCTGGAAATCATCGAGCGCTTCTCCCGCACCGCCCCTTTTCCAGTTCGCATCTTTCGCAACCCATCCCGCCTGGGCTACGCGGACAACTTCTTCAAGGCCGCCTCGCTCTGCACGGGAGACATCGTCGCTTTCTGCGACCAGGATGACATCTGGCTCGAAGGCAAACTCGCCGTCTGTTCCCCATTCTTCGCCGACCCATCCATCGCCCTTGTCGCCCACAGCGCATGGGTCATGCTCGCATCCGGCGAGCGCCCGCATTGCCGCCCCAACTATTCGCGAACCCGCATCCTGCAGCCCGCATCCTGCGATCCATTTGAATTCCCCCTCGGCTTCGCCATGCTCGTCCGCAAACATCTGCTCCAGGTCGCGCACCTGCATGATCGCCCACCCAAAATCTCCGGCCACGATCAATGGCTCTGGGTCATGGCGACCAGCACCGCCAGGGTCGCCACCATCGCCGAACCTCTCGTCCTCTACCGCCAGCACCAAGGCAACGTCTTCGGAGCAGGACTGCACCGGGGCGCGGGTCAGCAAACCAGGAACATCCTTCGCACTCTCGATTACGATCTGTTAGCCGACGCCGAAATCGAGTCTTCCCGAGCAATCCTGCGGGCGGCCCAACAATCCCCGCAATTTGCCGAACCGCTTCGTGCCGTCGCACAAAAAATCGCGCGCCGCTCGGAATTTCACCGCCTCAGAACCAGGATCTACAGGCCCGGCTCCTCCCTCTTCCTCCGTATCTCCTGCTTTGCTCGAATCCTCTTTCGCGGAGGCTATCTTCCCTCCCGCTCCGGCATTGGACTCGGCCCCCGCGCGGCCGTCAAAGACCTCCTCTTCGGCGCGCCCGGCACCTTCAAATTCCTTCACTCACGGCCCAAACCGCCCCGCAATCCCTGACCCCGCAAAAATTCTGCTCACCACTGCCTCGACGAGCCGCGCGACACTTCTCCACCTCGCCACGGCGCCCGTGGCTCGACAATCCGTCGCTCCCGGTGCCCCCCCCGGAAACCCGCTCAATCCGCTTCCTCGCGCACGCCTCTCACGCGTTCACCGCACCAATCGAGTGCCCGCTATTTCACGATGATCCCAATCCCGTAATACCCCCGCGGATCTACGGCCAATTCCTTGTGCTCGAATTCACCCTTGATCGAATCCCAGAACCTCTTCACCTGCGTATCATCGTAGTTCCCCGCTACATCGTGAAAAACAATCATTCCACCCTTTCGCACCAGCGGCGAGTACAGCTCCCAGTCCTGCTTCACCCCCTCATACGTGTGGTCCCCGTCGATGAATAGCAAATCCACCGCCCGACCGCCAAATATCCCCTCCGCCTTGGCGCGTGTCCCGGGATCATGCGAATTCTCGCGCAGCAGGCGCAGCTTCTGCCTGGCACGACCGAACCGCTTGTAAATTGAGCCCCATCGATTCGAATATCCTCCCCCGAACTTCCCGCCCGGCAGGTCGATGCTCACAATCGTCGCATCAGGCTCGGCCAGCCGCGTCCACAAAAACAACGTACCCCCTTTGGCCGTCCCAATCTCCAACACCGTCCGCGGCTTCAACTTGCGCACCTCGCCCGCCAGCCAGCCAAGCTCCTCTTCAATCTGAATGGGCTGCAAAGTCCCCCGGGCAAATCCGAACACCAGCGATACAAGTTCTCCAGGCCGATCAAGGCACAAATCCGCCTCCCGCTTCAACCTCCCAAGGCCCAGGTGCGCCCGCGCAAACACCCATTCGCGCCGCAATCGACTCATCAGTGGCAAATCATCCTCCCGGCGCCTCCCTCGGTTTGGAACCCGCGCATTGCCTCCGTCAATTCCTCCACCCCCCTCTTCGGTGGAGCGCGACAGTCTCCGCCCTCAATCCCGCCCCAGCCGCCAAGACCGACCACGGGCCGAGCTGGCTCAAACTGCTCTTCCCCGGAACAGCCGGATAATCAGCGTCAGCACCACCGCCCCGAACACCGCCACGATGATCGTATAGATCATCCTGCCTGCGGAGGCAAATCCCAGCGAGCGCATAATAAATCCGCCCACAATGGCCCCCACAATGCCTACCACGATGTCCATCAGCGCACCATAGCCGCTCCCCTTCATGATCTTGCCCGTGATCCAGCCCGCGATCAGGCCCACAATAATCCACCAGATCAGAAACATATCTTCCTCTCCTGTACTGCGGAATTCAGAACTGCCTCAACTGCAACCGGCAACCCTACGGGCCGCGTGAAGCCATGCGCGCAGCCGCAAATTCACCGAACCTCTCACGCTGTAATACAGTTGGATGGGCTAACGCTCCTTCACGAGCTGCCTCGGTTCAGAAATATTCGCTCCGCCCCACCTGCCCCAAGCCATCCGCCCGGCTCAGTCCCCAATCTTCAACGAAGGCCACCGCGGCGCACGCTTCTCCAGAAACGCCCGAATCCCCTCGCGAAAATCTCCCGTCAGCCGCGCATCCGCATTCGCCTGCATCGCCGTTTCCATCTCCGCGTCCAGCGCCGCCCGCCCATTCGCGCTCAGCAGACGCTTGGTCGCCGCCACCGCCTCGGGACTGTTCTCCAGCAACTGCACCGCCAGCCGCTCCGCCGCCGGCAGCAAATCCTCCGCCTCCACCACGCGATTCACCAGCCCCATCTCATGCGCTTCCGACGCCTCAATAATCCGCCCCGTCAGCAACAAATCCCGCGCCTGCTTTTCCCCCACCTGCGCCCGCAGAAACGTCGACACAATCGCCGGAATAAACCCGATCCGCACCTCCGTGTACCCAAACTTCGCCTTCGGCGCCGCCAGCGTAAAATCGCACAACGTCGCAATCCCGCACCCTCCCGCAATCGCCGCCCCGTTCACCGCCGCAATCGTCGGCTTCGGGCAGTCGTAGAGCGTCCGAAACAGCTTCCCGATCCGCTCCGAGTCCTCCCGATGCTCCACCGCCGTCCTGTTTTCCAGGCTCTCCAGGTGCTCCAGGTCCAGCCCCGCGCAGAACGCCGACCCCGCGCCCGTCAGCAGCACCACGCCGCAACCCGCATCCTCGCCCGATGCCGCCAGCGCCTGCGTCAGCTCGTCAATCATCCCCGAACTCAACGCATTCCGCTTCTCCGGCCGGTTCAGCGTAATCCACATCATCCCGCCCCTAAGCCTCGCCTCAAGCGTCGTGTATCGTTCCATTGCGGCTCCTTTTGACTCCCCTCAATGACGCGTCGGTCCGAACTTCTCTCCGATCCCACGCGTTGCCACCATCAGCGCATCCAGCGCCTCCAGCCGCGGCAACACCACGCCCAGCCGACGCAATTCTTCTCTCGCAACCTCGGTCGCCACGTTCCCCACCAGCGAGTCCTGCGCAAATGGGCACCCGCCCAACCCGCCTATCGCCGTGTCAAACCGCCGGCAACCTGCCCGGAATCCCGCCGCGATCTTCGCCGCGCCCTCCTCCGGCCGCGCATGCAAATGCAATCCCAGCTCCACGTTGTCCCCCAGCGCGCCCAGCGCTGCGCTCGTCACCTCACGCACCTCCTCAGCGCTCGCCAGCCCCACCGTGTCCGCCAGCGAAATCTGCACAATCCCTGACTCCGCCAGCAAGTCACACGCCGCGGCCACTTCCTCTGCTCCCGCCGGGTCGCCATACGGATTCCCAAACGCCATTGAGATGTACACCACAAACCCCAGCCCCGCCTTGTAGGCGGCCTCGCCGATCTGCTCCATCACCTCCACGGCTTCTTCCGGCGTCTGGTTCTGGTTCCGCCGCAAAAACTCCGGCGAAATCGAATACGGGTACCCCAGCGTCGCCACCGCCTGCGTCCCGATCGCCCGCTCCGCGCCCTTGGCATTCACCACAATCCCGATAATCTCCACATCGTCCGGTGGATCCAGGTACTCCAGCACCTGCTCGGCATCCGCCATCTGCGGCACCGCCTTCGGCGACACAAACGACACCGCATCGATATGCTCGAAGCCCGCCGCAATCAGCGCACGCAGATAATCGCCCTTCACTTCCGCGGGAATCATCCGCGCAAGCCCCTGCCACGCATCGCGCGGACACTCTATCAGCTTTACCGTTTGCGTCCTCTTCTCGGCCACCAGATAGCTTACGGCATTTTCATCGGCCCTGTGGACTCACCCGCCGCCGCACCCCTGCCTGAACTCGCCCATCCCTCCGCCCCAGGCGCCACACGGCCATCCACCCGGTCACCAAGCCAGCCCCTTGCAACTGGCCCGAGCCGGGAAATTCCCGCCGCCGCTTCCATTACAAAGTCGCCTCCCGCCACCTCAATAATGCATGGCCGAAGCAGAATGCCTTCAGGAGGGATGAAGAATCGAAACTGCGATGAATAGAATCAGCGCCACCAGGTGCACGCTGAACACCGTAAAGAACGCCCGCACCACGCTGTTGCTCGCATAAAGAACAATCCCCGCAATCAACCCGTAGATCGGATACTGCAGATACAGCAAAACCTGTCCAATCACAACCGCGCTCTCAAATTGGATCCCCAGCGCCGGCGACTTCACCAGCTCTACCCACGGGTACACCACGGCAAACTGCAACGATCCCATCAATGTAAGCATGTCCGCGACTCGCAGCATCAGAAACGTCACCAACACGCCCAGCACGATCGGCCAAAGCACAGCTATCGCCGTCGGACTGTCTGCCGCCCTCAGCGTTTGCCTTGACGTCGGTACGTTTTTCCGTCGGCTCATGCTTCCCCAATACGGCATCAGAATAGCCGGTTTCCCGCTAACTTCCCACCGTCTCAATGGTAACTTCGAAAAAAAATATCAACGCCCCTACGTCTGCAGCAGCCCAGGATGAAAGGGGGCCACCTCGGGATTCTCCGCGGCCGCCTCCAGCGCCATCAGCAGCGACTCCCGCGTCCGCGCCGGATCGATCACCGCGTCCACCCACAGCCGCGCCGCCGCATACCGGCAGTCCGTCTGTTCCCCATAAGTCGCCCGGATGCTCTCCACCACATCCTGCCGCTCCTGCTCGCTCAACTTCTTCCCACCCCGCTCCAGTTGCCGCACCCGCAGCTCCACCAGCGTATTCGCCGCCGAGGCCCCGCTCATCACCGCATACCGCGCCGTCGGCCACGCAAATATGAACCGCGGATCATACGCCTTCCCGCACATCGCGTAATTCCCGGCGCCAAACGATCCCCCTATAATCACCGATATCTTCGGCACCACCGAGTTGGAAACCGCCGTCACCATCTTCGCGCCCGAACGGATAATCCCGCTCCACTCCGCGTCCCGCCCCACCATGAAACCGTTCACATCGTGCAGAAAAATCAACGGAATCAGATTCTGGTTGCAGTCCAGTATGAATCGCGCCGCCTTGTCCGCGCTCTCCGGATAGAGTACCCCGCCGAACTCGATGCGCTTATCCGGGCGACGGATCGGCAGCTTTTGGTTG